>NZ_PJBM01000225.1:0-72188 GCF_002836075.1 Shewanella sp. GutDb-MelDb
CTATAATTAATTTATGATGAATTTTAACAGTATTATTTTTGACACTGTTAATTGTCAATTAACCTACACAAAAATAGAGTGTTTACTCTCTACAGTAAAATACAACCCTAAACCACTAATAAACAATACGATATTAATTTACACATACAAAAATTCGATTTTAGTCGACTCGTAACATTTACCTTTTAAAAGTCAAAAAAATAGCACGTGACAATTAATTAAAAAGTGTCAATAAAAAGACTATTGACTAAGTGATAACATTCACATAAATTAATTATAGCAGGGATGGATTAATTATATTGAATGCAATTATTAGACTCAGAATAGGGATGAAGCTAATTATTTATCACCGGTAAACCTAAATCAAAATGGACAACTATAGATTAGGATTTTTAGAGTAAACCTTGTCCTAGGCTTAGGGCTTAAGGTTAGGACAAGGACAAGGTTTACTTGTATTTGGCTAACCTATGCTACTAACAACAGCTGTTATTCCATCTATTAGCATTTGAACTCCTATTACTGACAGAATTAGCCCCATCAGGCGAGTCACTATGCTCAGTCCATTCTCACCGATTGCAGCTATGATCTTAGAGGAAAAAACAAAACAGATAAAAGTGATAATACACAGGGCTGCAAACGCGAGAACTGTAACCGTAATTTCTCCCCATCCTCCAGCCGCCGAATAGTTCATTGCGGTAGCAATGGTTCCTGGCCCTGCAAGCAACGGCACTGCCAGCGGTGATACCGCGATATCTGATTCGCTATCTGCTGCAGCGGTATGCAGCTTTGAGCTTTTTCCATGCAGCATATGGTATCCGACTAGAAATACCAGAATACCGCCCGCGATCCGCAATGCTGGCAGGGTAATTCCAAACAGGTTGAAGATTGATTTACCTAAAAGCGAAAAAAGTACAATGATAATAAAAGTGATGGTTAACGACTTTATTGCGGTTTTAGTTTGCTCAGATTTGCTCATACTGGCAGTTAATCCAGCAAAGACGGTTGTATTTGCAATCGGATTCATAATGGCAAAAAAGGCCATGAAAACCGCTAATGAATGCGCAAGTAATTGACTCATTTGTTTCTCTTCCTTGGTTTGTTAACGGCCTAAGTCGTTCTGTGGTATCAGTGTAAAAGCGTTGCTTTCTGAAAGAGCAGGCAGTGGTATTGATACTCTTATAGAACACCCATAACGGGAGTGAAAGTAAACTCTATTCTATTGCTTTAAAGGAAGCTAGTCGGCGACCAATATTAGCAAATTGTAGGGATGCACTGATTATTAATGGCAGATGACGATTTGAGATGCAGAGTTAGCCGCGGATGTTTAGCAATCGAGAGCTAAAAAGTCACTTATATAATACCCGTTGCATTAAAAGTTTGACCATTCAGCGGGAATTAAAAGCCCTGTAGGCGAGATGGGGGACTGAAGCTAATAGTTAATCCAATTGGTATAAATCCATAACTGCACAATATAGCGTTCTGCACTCGTTACTCTTTATATGGCAATAGGACTCGCGGCCAGAGAAGCCGCTTACCTGTATCTCTTGGGGGAAAGTCCTAGATTAGCAAGGTATGGAGGCTAGGTGAGCTCAGTATTTTACGCTGAATTCACCTATTGCCGCTTATGATGAAGCGTATTAGCGTTAGCAATTGATGATTACTTCCACCAGATGCTTATCTAGGGAGGGCATTGCTCACTTCTGCGCTGCTGCCGAAGAAACGCTCACGCAGCAGGTCATAACACCAGTTGTAGACAATTGCGTATACCAAGAAGAAAATGACAACGCCGATATCCATGATAAATACGGTCCAAAAATCTAGCTGTAGCACCCACATCATCAAGGGGAGGGTGACAACAATCATGCCTAACTCAAAACCAAGCCCATGGCCTATGCGCATTTTAAATGTACGCTCAATACGATTGTTTCCGAATATGCGGTCAAATCCTAAGTTGTAAACATAATTCCAACACATGGCTATTAACGACAGGCCGATAGCTAAACCGGTCACCGATGTTACCCCTGCATCGGTAAAAATGCTGGCGGCAGTGATCACAAATACTAAGGCAATCGCTTCAAATAATATGCTGTGGAAAATACGCTCTTTTGTGTTCATAGTCAGTCTCATTTAGGTTGTTCAATGCTTCTTGGTTGCTATAATCATCAATTATTGCGTAAGAATAAAGTCAGTTACTATCAGGAAAAGTGATATGTATAATTTAGAACAGCTAAGAATGTTTGTTGAAACGGCACAATCAGGGTCATTCTCAGCATGTGCTCGTAAGCTGGGTAAAGTGCAGTCAGCGGTGAGTCAGGGGGTCGCAAACCTTGAAATTGAGCTCAATACCACGCTGTTTGATCGTAGCAGCCGCAAACCCTCATTAACGGCTCATGGTGAGAGGCTATTGCCGTTTGCTCAAGCTATCCTGCAACAAACTTATGAACTCGACTCTGTGACTAGCGCCTTAAATTCATCACATGAAACACAGATAAAAATGGCAGTAGATGATGCGTTACTGCCGGTGGTGACGAGTTTGTTGAACACTTTTGCAACGCGTTTCCCAGGTACCATCTTGGAGCTTTATGCCGTTTCAACCCCCGATGTGTTAACGCTAGTGCATACGGAACGAGCTGATTTAGGTTTGATGTTTGCCAGTAACGATTTTCCTCAAGAGGTGGATTTGTGTTACGTCGGTAGCTTGCCGTTCAATGGCGTAGTGAACCCAGCGCATCCACTGGCAAAAATGGATATCATCACTGCGGCAGATTTGATCCCACAACGTCAATTATTGATCCGTGGCCTTGAAGGACAAGCCTTGGCACACAGTCCTGAGATTTCTGCACATATCTGGTGGGGCAATAGCTTTAATGCGATTAACAGCATGGTAAAGGAAGGGCTGGGATGGAGTTATATTCCAGCTTATATGGCAGAGCGATATGAGCATCAGGGAGAAATGGTGCGCATGAATTTAAGCTTTGATCATAAGCCATGGCGAGTGCCGATTGATCGTGTGATGGCAAAACAAAAGGCCAGAGGCCCTGCTTTAATGTGGTTGGCTGATGCGGTCACTAATTTGTTGGATGAATAGGACTGCACCAAAAAGTAGATTATTGGCATTCTCGTCACAAGGACTTATCAGGGGGACTGCACTCGATCATAGACTATTGATAAATGACTTAGGTAACGGATAATCTAACACTCGTTAAACCGAAAGTTTGATATTCGCTTCGGTAAACGTTTCTCGTAATAACTGTACTAATACACGGGTTTTCTCTGGCAAAAATTCACGTGATGGATAGATCAAAGTCAATTTTATATCAGTGAATTTTTCCCGAGGTAGAATCGTCACCAGTTCACCGGCTTTGAACGCATCTTGGAGTAAAGATATTGGCAACAAGGCCACCCCTTTACCAGAGGTTGCCATGTGCTGTATCAATCCTAAATCATCGGAGCAGAGTCGGATCTTCAGATTGTCTGGTAACGCTGTCATGTTATATCGGCTCACCATAATGGGATGGTCATACAGATGAGATAGCTCTGTAATTGCAGCATGACTATTGAGGTAATCGGCAGAGGCGACTAAGCAGCTCGGAAACCGCAACAAATTTTGTTGAACATAATCCTCATTGGTCACTTTTACCCCTTTAGGTAATAACTGCATATCGATGTTTTCACGCCTTAAATCGAGACTTTCCTGACTATTAACCACATCGAGCAATACATCGGGAAAGCGTTCGAGATAATCTTCCAATAAAGAGGTAAACAGATTGGAGGTGATGAGTGCAGCAGGAACGGCTATGCGTAACGCACCTTGTAATGACTTATGTTGATTTGTCAGTAAGTTCGCAGCCTGTGCCACACTGCTGAGTGGCTGATTAACTTGTTCGTATAGCAATCGACCATCTTCAGTTAATTCAATTTTGCGTGTGGTGCGGATCAATAATTGACAACCTAACGCTTTTTCAAGTTCTTGTAAGCGTCGACTCACTTTAGAACGTTGAAGGCAGTGGTGTTTGGCCGCCGCGCTGATCCCACCATGTCGAACCGTGAGTACAAACAGGTATAGATCATCCATACTTAGCTTCATTGTCCTGCCTATAGGTTGTAAGTGTCTTGTTTGTCATTCTACTTAATCTAATCCACTGTTTCTATAATAGCGTCCCTTTCAGGTTACTGTGGACCGTTTAATGCAAACTGCCGAACATGCTTTTCGCCGTTGGATGCAAAGTCTTATTATTCTTTTTATTGTTCTTCTTGGCTACATTGTGATTGCCGATCGTTATGCCCCGTTAACGACCGAGAGCCGAGTACAAGGGTATGTCATTCAGATAGCATCTGAAGTCAGTGGCAACGTCATCGGTGTACAGGTTGAAAATAATCAGCAGGTCAGTAAGGGAGATAGCCTCTTTACGATTGATAAGCGTAAATACCAACTGGCAGTCAATAAGGCCAATGTGGCGCTAGAGCAGGCCCACGAGCAAGAAAGTGCTTTATACGCCAAAGTTGAAGCGGGTGACGCCAATGTGGCTACCACCCAAGCGGCATTTGATAATGCCAGCAGTGAATATCAACGTATTCGGCAGCTTGCTGGTAAAAAACTGGTATCAGCCTCGCTGCTTGATAGTTCTCTGGCGAATAACAATGTGTCGTTATCTAACCTGCATGCCGCTCAGCAAGAACGACGAGCACTGCGCGTGCAGTTAGGCACGTCACCTGGGCAAAGCAGTATGGTACGCGCAGCGAATAACAGCTTAGAGCAAGCAGAGCTCAATCTATCACATACACAAATAATGGCCCCCAGTGATGGCGTTATTACCAATCTACAGCTAGAAGTCGGCAGCACAGCCAGTACTAACCAGCCCTTAATGACCTTTATCCCGACGGGTTCATTGTGGATAGCGGCTGATTTTCGCGAAAAAGCGGTGGCACTATTAGATGAGGGAACCGCTGCATTAGTGGCTTTCGATGCTTTTCCTGGTGAAGTTTATTCGTTGAAAATACAGAGCCGTGATTTTGGGGTCGCAGCAGCGCAGCAAAGCCCGAATGGTCAATTGACCAACATAGAAACCAACAACCGCTGGGTGCGTGATGCGCAAAGAGTGCGGGTCAATTTAGTCAGTAATATTGCATTGCCTAAGCAACTGTTTATCGGTTCGCGCGCCACTGTCGTGCTGTATCCCAGAGACAACTGGCTATGGGCATTGTTAGGCCAAGCTCAAATTAAGACGGTGAGTTTTCTGCATTACATCTATTAATCTATCTAGCGCCAAGGAACCCTCTTTTGAAAGTAGATACTTTAAGAAAAACCCAGCGTATATGGTTTGGCAGTGTGACAGGCTTAGCCGTGACGCTGGTTTTTGGTTGGTGGTATGGTCTTTTTGCCGCATTGTTGCCAATGTTCGTCCTGACTAAAATTGATCGATGGAATAGCGGCATTATCATGCAATTGATCATTAGCGTTGTTTGGATCTGTATTCAAGTGACGTTAATCGTTGGTTTTTTACAACCTTATCCTCTGCTTATGACGCTCGCCGTAGGGCTGGTGCTGATGTTTAAATGTATCGCGATGACCCATAAAAGCACTTATCTGTTCGGTTATATCGGGCTATTAATCGGCTCTATTTTACTGAATTTTGCTAGCTACAATGGATTTGATCTTGAAGAGTTCGTTATGGGGCTGATTGCGTCAACATTAGTCACAGCGCCCATTGTTGGCTTGGCGTTTTATCTGTTTCCTGAGCAAAATATATTGCCCGCTTCGGCGTTCACTGCTGAACCTACAGCAGCAAAGAGCAGGGCACATGTTGATACCCAGCGTAAAGATCACAATGGTTTGGTGCGTCAGGCGTTATTAGGTTGGTTGATTGCAATGGCGGCATTCATTCTGTTTCAAGTTGCAGATTTAAATGATTCGCTGTCAGCACAGGCATCAATCTTTATCGTGCTAACGCCTATGACGTTGATTGGATCATTAGCGGTCGCAAAGATCCGTATTATTGGCACGTTTCTCGGCTGCTTTGCGGGAATGTTGATCCAACTGACGCTATATACCTGGTCTAATAATGCGCTATTGTTTTTGTTAGCCTATGCCATTGCCGCCGGGATTTTTTGTCGATGGCTAGCGTTAGGGGACATCAAAGCGGGTATCGGTTTTTCAGCCATGTCAGCCTTAACGGTGCCACTGACAACATCGTTTGTTCCCGAGCAAAAAGATGCATTCTTCTCTATCTGCTACCGCTTTAGCTCCATTTTGATGGCGGTAGTCTGCACTTCTTTGGCTATTTGGATTACTCATCATTTTCTGGTACGTATCATTAAAGCTAAGCCTTTAAAGAAAGCGACGGATAATAGAACGCTGCGCTGACGGATAACGGAACGCTGCGCTGACGGATAACAGAACGCTGCGCTGACGGATAACGGAACGCTGTGCTGACGGATAACGGAGCGCTGCGCTGACGGATAACGGAACGCTGTGCTGACGGATAACGGAGCGCTGCGCTGACGGATAACGGAACGCTGCGCTGACGGATAACGGAGCGCTGCGCTGACGGATAACGGAACGCTGCGCTGACGGATAACGGAGCGCTGCGCTGACGGATAACGGAACGCTGCGCTGACGGATAACGGAACGCTGCGCTCACGGATAATAGACTCTGCTATTGAGCTTCTGCTGTGGTTGGCCGAGGCGTAACAACTTGTTCAATAACTTCATTCTCTAACATCGGTTGAGATGTTTCGGCAACGGGGGCTGGTTCACTGAGCATATACCTAGCGAGCCAAGCCGTAAGAGGAATCGTTAATACAATGCCGACACTGCCAGCCAACGCATGAATGATACTCAACGCGATAATGGGGGTATTGATAAACTGAGTCAGTGGCATATCCAAACCCCAAACCATCATAATGGTGGTTAAAGAGCTACCCGCAAAGGCGAGTATCAAGGTGTTGGTCATGGTGCCCATGATATCTCGTCCGATATTCATACTGGCTTTCATCAGCTGCTTTGGGCTGAGCTTTGGATCGGCAATTTTCAGTTCGTTATAGGCGGAGGCAATAGAAATGGCCACATCCATCACTGCGCCAAGGGCTGAAATCATGATGGCGACAAACATTAACCAGCGGATCTGAATTGGTTGAGTGGCCAAATAGATAACATCTTCGCCTTTATCTAAATAGATGCCGGAAAGGTGAGCAAACTCGCCAAATACCTGCGCCATAATGCCGGCCGCAATGACGCCAAGCAAGGTGCCACCCATGGCGCAAAAGCTCTTTTTGTTATAACCAGATACCAGAATGAAATTAACTACAATCTTCAATCCCATCAGGATGATGGTGATAAGTACTGGATTCCACCCGGCAAAAATAGCCGGGATCAAGACTCCGATGATCAGTGCCGCGGTAAAGTAGAGCGACACCACAGAATTTAATCCCTCTTTCTTGCCGAAAGAGAGCAGCAACAGCAGGAAGGCAAAACACATCCAGTAGATAGCCGTCGATCGCTTGTGGTTGTAGGCCCAATATACGGTGCCGTTAGAGGTATCTCTTATCATCATGATAAAGACGTCGCCTTCAGCGACCAGTACATTATGTTGCCTGCTAAGGGGGTTTTGCACTTCGACCACTTTACCGCTTTCTTCTCCCTCTAATATTTCGGCGGTGATCACCTGTAGGCCCGTCAATATGGAGGGCACTCTGGCATCAGGAGCCAGATTGTTTGAGATCACAGCGACAACGCGAGCTTCTACAAATTCTTGCTGCAGCGGCGTCTTAGGTTTCAAGCTGTCGCTCAAACTGGGAGAAATATAGAAAATTAAGGTTGAAACAATGGCGATGAATAGGGTGAATCGATAGTCTTTTAACATAAGTTTTTTAATATAGATTGTCAGTAACTAAGTGAGCAAAAATATCTTAAGGCCGTCTAACACACCAGTCATTACCGATAATGACAGATTAGCCTGAACAGAAAAAAGGCCTGTTACCAGGCCTTTGTTGAGTGCGATTTAATCAGTGACACAACCTGCATAATCTTGAGTCGGATTGACAAAGTATGAGTTCACGTCATTAACATTGACCGCGTCCAAAATCCCTGGATATTTAGGGTTGTCTGGGTCAATGTTGACACAGATTTCTTTGCTAATCAGTCTATTCCACAGTGCCTGGCCTTCGGCCTTGTCTGTGCGTAGTAAGGTGATAGCGCCATTATCCTGATACTGTTTAATTTCCCAGTTAGGATTGGTGAAGTCGCTGGCATCAACGCCTTTATTGTCCTCAACATATTCAGTTAGCATGTCACGGATAGCGTAAACAGACTCGTTGACTGAGTCATAATAAACATCGTCACCCGTTGCCCAACCAAACTTCTTGATGTTTGAGCCCCAACGATAGCTGTTTAAAGCAACCTTGTATGTCGCAGTCGCATCGAATGGCTTACCATCGATTTCGATGATCTCGATACGGTTACCTTCATTGGTGACTGTATTGTTTTCATCCATGGTTAATGCATCGCCAGCGAGGTCGACAACGAAGTCAATCTTACCGTCGAACTGATCATACATGTAAGCTTTAGCACCTTTCTTAAACGATACGGTAATGTCGCCGTCTTCATAGGTATTAAAGTAAGTGTAAGACCACTCCATATAACGCTTCAGGTTTGCACCCGTCATGTTTATACCGATAAGGGTATTGTCATATTTGTACAGATTAGTGGAGTCTTTCTTCGCGTACTCTTGACCGTCAATCAGGTTAGAGCTATCAGAGAATAGAGATGCTGCAGAGACCACGGCTTTAGATTTTTTAATCTGGATTTGGTTAATGAAGTCCATCAACGGCGTATCCATGACTTTAGCAGTATGAATCGTTGAATATAGACGACCCGCTTCATGGTCGTAATCTTCATGCACGGCTTCATCGGCGCCAGTACCTGGGGTAAAGTCACCACCGACTAGACCCAGAACCAATTGAGCATCGGCCTTAGACATGTCATGAACATACTGGAACTGCGAACTTGTTATCTGACTTTCTTCGATATTTTTAGAGGTGATATTGCTCAGAGTTGTATCCACCATCTCCCACTTGCCATCGGTGTTCTTCTTAAGCTTAATGTCAGCCTTAGCCAGAGCCCAACCCCACTTGCCCGGTTCGATGATCTTCACACTCTGGCCGCGGTTTGTTTCGTCATAAGTGCCAGACAGTGTCTTATCTTCAGCGGTATCACCGCCTTCAACAGAGATATCGGTTGCAGTGATCTCTTCGCCTGCTGCCGCTTTTTGGATGCTTTCGATATACGTTGCGTGTTCGTGTCCGGCAATAATGACATCGAACTTATCAGCCATTTCAGCCGCAATCTTATGGACACCGGCTCCACCTTCAGAGCTACGTCCGATATGGAAGGCACCAACGATGACATCAGGATTGAATTTTGCGATTAACTTATCAACTGCAGCGCGTGTGGATGCCAGCTCTTCATCAAATTTAAGACCTGCAAAGTGTCCAGGTGCAGACGCTTCCCAGTTAGGGATATTTGATGGGCTCACACCCACGATAGCGACTTTAGCACCATCGACTTCGAAGATTTGGAAAGCACGAATGTAGTTAACATCGTTTTCTTCCCATTTAATGTTGTTCGATACCACGGCACCATTGAAGTGATTCAGGTTACGGTCGATGAAGCTGCGTTCGAAGTTAAATTCATGGTTACCAGGAACCCAGAGATCGTAACCAAGTGAGTTTAAGGTCGACACGACAGGATGCGTTGGATCATCGTTGAACAGTTGAGCTGAGTTGCCTTGAACGGTATCACCGATATCGATCAATATCATATTTGGGTTTTGTGCTTTTGCCGTCTCAAGCAAGGTAGAAATACGGGTTAAACCAGCATCAGAATCTACCGCATCGAGCGCATAATCATAGCCAAAAATACGGCCGTGGAGATCCGATGTTGCACCAATAGTGATGGTGACTTCGTCGACTTCGTTTTGGCTCTTTACAATGATGTCGGGTGTATTCGTGAGTGTTTTACCTTGTGTGGCTACTGGCGCATAACCACTGTCGGTATTAATTATTGTCTCATCATCGCTACAGCCAGCTAAAGCAGCAAGTACCGCTAAACACAGTACACTGCGAGTAGTTTTTTTCATATTCAACCCCGTATTATTTTAATTGTGCATTATTTACACATCTATTGACTGAGGCGAGTGGTGACTAGTATTAATAATCAATCTCAATAAGTGATATAAAATATTCGATAACCAACCCATAATAAAATTATTTAAACTATTTATAGATAACCCATCTATAAGATAAAAGTGTCTAAATAAATCATTACACTATGTTGTTCCAAATATTTTAATAAAACGCCTCAGTATTTCAGTAAATTACTAAATGGTTAATTAGCTACTTTTTAATAACTTTTAATTAACTGAACTGAATTGTATCGGCTTCAATATTAATGGTCGTGATCAGGTTCACACATAATACGTTACAAAAAGAGACATCTAAGTTGTAAAAGCACACAGTTGAATATTGGGTAACTGATATTTAGTGCTTATAGGAAATTTTAGCGTAGCGGCGATGATATTAGAGCTAGGTGAACATTTGGTAATATCTCTAACATTCGAGATTTTTATTCATACATACGTAATGTATTAATTGCTAATATAGTGAGCGGGTATATATACTAAAACATGTACAATATACTATCTTCATAACGTCTGCAGAGTAAGCTGAGAAGCAACGTGTGGTGCATTACTGATAAGCCTAAATATTAAGTTGAAATAACGAGTTTTGGCTTATTAGCAGCTATTAAAAAAGCCAGACGGAGAGACCGACTGGCTTTTTTTATAGATTAATTCAAGTTATGGCAGTTTCAAGCTAACCATATCTTAATATCATCTTTTAACGAATACGTCTTCTTAGCCCCAGTAACACCAATACCCCAATCCATAATGATCCCAGCGCCCCGCCTGATGACTCAGTGGTAGGCTTAGTGGGTTCTGTTGGCGTGGTTAAATCAGTATTTCTCACGGTGAGATTCACTGTTTTAGTGATCGTTTGATCGAGAGAGTCTTTAACGGTAAGGCTAAAGCTCACCATTGAATCAAGGCTCACACTTGGTGCTGTAAAAACTAACTCTGCTTGAGTGGTACTTGCCAAATTCACTTTAGGTCCAGCAGTCTGAGCCCATTGATAAGTGGGCTTATCGCCGTTACTTGAGCCAATAAGACTCACTTGCTGTGCTTCACTCACAACCGAAACGGCTGCAATATCTAATCTAAATGGAGAGGCTATAAACTTGTCTTTTACGGTAATACTAATTTCATTATTTGCTTTAGCCTCCTGACTATCGTTAATCGTGACTTTAAATCCGAAATCCGTATCCATTGTCACTTTAGGTGCAATAAAAGTCAGCGTAGCACTGTCGGTATCTACAGGCTTAACATCAGCGCCTGATGTTTGCTCCCAAAGGAAGATGGCATCAGTAATATTTGCCGTCGCCGTTAAGGTCACGCTATCACCTTCAATCACAGGTTCTGTTGCTGCAATACTCACACTCGGAGTCACAGCTGGAATGTCACTACACTTGTTCTTATAAACAAAGTCAGTCCATTCTGGATGGTCGACATAAGGGTTACGGTTACCTTGATATTCAAATACTACATCATTACGATTGCGCTCAAAATTATCAACAGGATCGTTAGCATGCCACTCAAGCAAGGTACATAGTTTACCCATTTCGCCAGGTTTGGAGTTGTCACTGTTTGTGGCAGTCCCCGTTCTATCGACCAAGACAAGGTCAGGCATATCTGTATCACTGCCGACTTCATAACGAGTGTCCATATAGAACATCATGCGTGCGACATCACCTTTAACCGCTTCTCTTGGTTCCCACGAAATAGAGCCATTTTTAAGATTATCAGGCGCTTCAGCGACCGCACTGCCACCGTTATCAAAATCATTGTTACTACGCTGAGAATTCATCGACGTATCAGAAGGGCGCAGGTGATGAATGTCGGTATAGCCATGCTGAGAACTCTTAGGAAAACCATGACTCTTAGCCCATACGTGCTCACGGTTCCAGTAATCTGGATTATTAACACCTGATGCATTTTGATTTTTAGGAATAGAGTTGCCTTTGTAAAGCAAAATAACGTTATTGGCATTAGCAGGATCTTCATCGGTGAAGGTCAATGCCGTCCACACTTCAGCATAACTTAACTGCTTATGACGGGCAGAAATATCCTTGTTAATGGCCTTTTTAAATTCAACCATATCAGTGTTATCAGCGGCATTAGCTGACGCATAATAAGTTGTTATATCAAAATCGGCACGATTAGCAATAGGAGTAATATCAGGGCAATTGGTACAGATATCCCCTTTCGCTGCATAGGCTGAGCTGACAGAGAGAAAGGCGGTTAACAATAATAGTCTTTTCATAATACAGAATTCAGTGTTTCCAAATTGAACAGTAATTAAATCATAATTGAGAGGCAAAAGTAGGCCTTAAGACTGATAACTAGGGGCATATTTGTGAAATAGATCCCACTTTTAGAACGCAAACCTCAACCTTAAGCTGACATGTTAAAAACAATTACTATTAATTAGTTTTACCTAATGGCATTCAAGTAGTTACGTGGGCAACATTATGGTAACGCTATTTATCTATTCAGCCGTCGCTAAAGAGAAAAAGAGCACATAAAATGGTTTGTGGGTGTTTTGCTGTAAATTAACACTAAAGGTTTTTTTACCGCCATCCTTGCTTCAGATGGCTTTGGGGATTGTGGTTGGCCGCTGAGAATGGTGTTCTAAACATCTATCCGTTGACGTTCTCAGCGAGCGGAGGGGTATTTTTGCTGCGCTTGTGTTGGTACATACGTGCATCGGCAAGGGCGAGGCATTCAGATTGATTGCTACTTTCCCGCGCGTGCGCTATTCCATAACTGATCCCAGAGTGTGGCCATTTCGACTGCATTGCGCTTTGACAATACATCATCATCCGGCCAATGTCCTCTACCGCTGACGGCATATCGCTAAACAATTGAGCATTGAGTAACCACACAAACTCATCACCGCCAGTACGAAATACTTCACCTTTACTATCAAGGGCATTTGTCATGGTTTTAGCACCATAGCGTAATAAGGCATCGCCCTGGTTGTGGCCGATCTCGTCATTAACCAATTTCATTCCATCGTAATCGATAAAGGTAATAATGTAGTTGTCATCGACCTTAGCTAATGCTTCGCTCAGGGCGTAGCGGTTGCCTATATGCGTTAAGGGGTCGATTCTGGCTTGATAATAGGTGCGGGAGTAATCTTGTTTTTTCTGTTGTAACCAAGCCGCTAGAGAGAGCAGTATACAAAAACAATCGCCAGTTAAGGCCAGCATAACGATGAGTTCGGCATGTCGTTGTCCGGTTAATACATCGCTATGAGACAAGATATAGTAAAGCATGGACAGGCCATACATGAGGTTACCCAGTAGATAGTATTTGGCTCTGAAATCATTAGAAGCCAGCATTTTTATGCCAATAACAATGGCAAGCGGCACCCAGATTAGCGCGATGATATGGGAAATAGTAAATGCGATTGAAAAGCTTAACAACGGCAAGATAAAGCCAATAATCAGGCAAACGATAGACAGGCCATTAAAAATTTTTTCCAGACGCTTATGCAGAGAGTCAAAGTTAAATAATAACTTAGTAAATTGACTGGCCGAAGCGATGGCAAAAGGAAATATCACGATACCAAGATAGCTGGTATTAATAGTTTGGATGTTAAATATATCATCGATTAAGCCTGAGGCTGCAGCCCAACCTAAACCGTGTAACCCAATATAAGCCGAACAGGCAAGGGTGACGATTAAGCGTGTTTTGACATACAGAATTAAAGCAATGGTGGCCAGCGTGAGCATGGTGGCAATAGAAAAGAGTGTCACCGTGTTAGTGATAAATTGCTTGTGGTAAAAACTGGCGCTGTTAGTGATATCAACCGACAGTGGCAACGCAAAATGCTCAGCGTTAATGTAGAGCCAAAGGTCACCACTCTCTTGCTGACTTAAAGGTAATTCAAACGCCTGAGTGTGCATTAGCACAGGGGTGTTGTTATCCCCATGTTGTGAAAAGTTAATCACAGCAGTATTTAGGTATTGTTCAGACTCCCAAAATCCAAGCCCCTGGTCGACAAAATTAGCATTGATCCTGACGAACCAGTTTGCTGGTAATGCAGCCTGATTATTCAGCTTTAGCCGGGCGACATAGGTACCCGATTGGTTAACCAATGAGGTTTTGATGGGAGTTGATGCTTGGTATAAATGTTTAAGCGTTTCAAGTGATACAGGGAAAGAGTCAGGCACTGTGTTAATTTTGCGCCAAATCGCAGTATCTTGAATGACAATGTCTGTGGTGTTTGTTAGCTGGGTTTCAAACTCAGCAGAGTTTGAAAAAGAGCTAAAAAAAACCATTATCCAGAGCAAGATTAATGCCGAGACACGCTTGATTTTCATGTTGTTATTTTGTTGCTATTAAGTGTGTAGTCACATTAACATAGATGCTCAACGACCAAGTAGTGTTTAAAGACAGAAAGTGCCTTATCGAGAGACTAAAATGGCATGTCTTTTAGACCATCCGCCGTCAATCAAAAAAGCGCCGCGTTTTAGGGGCACTTATTGCTAGGCTAACAAGGATAGAATTGGACTGAGTGGCCTAATGATTTCTTTTTTAGAGAGAACGATATGAAAAAAATAGCCTTCAACTTAATCGTCGCTAGCCTCCTATATGCCGCGACTCCCGCTTTAGCAGGCGACAGTGCAGTTTTATTAGACAAGGATGTAGCTGTAGGCGAAAACACCCCCAGTGATTTTTTCTCTCTGAGTGAAATAAAAACCGCACCGCAGACAACCATCCCCTCGCTCGACTATGTTGCCGCCAGCGATGATGAAAAACTGGCACTACGCGCTTACTTACCTAGCGACCCCAAAGCGGTGGTGATCTTTTATCATGGTGCAGGCGCCCACAGTGGCCTTATTTATCCCCATGTTGGTGCAGGCTTACGTGATGAATTTAACATTGCGGTATTCACACCTGATCTTCGTGGTCACGGCTCATCATCTGGTCCTAGGGGCGATGCCCCCGATAAGGAACAAGTGTGGCAAGACATTAATAGTGTCATTGAATATGCACGCCAACGCTACCCAAGCTTGCCACTCTATATGGCTGGTCATTCATCGGGATCTGGGCTAATACTCAATTACTCAAGCTGGGATCAACACGCCTCTGTCGATGGCTACTTCTTTATTGCACCGTATTTTGGTTTCCGTTCAGAAACGGATCATGATGAACCAAAGCCGTTTTCGTTTAGCACTGTCAGCGTTTCCTCTTTTGTGACTAATGCGATGAGTGGCGGTTTATTGATGGGGCATTCAAAGGCGGTTCAATATCATTTCCCGCAACAGGTCTTAGATGACAACCCTAAGATCGTATCGTTTAATACCGTTAATATGTCTAATGCCCTGACTCCCGAAGCGCCCGATGAACAGCTAGCACAGCTTCAACGATACGATTTATGGATTGGTGATAAAGACGAAGCCTTTGACGCTAATAAAGTCATCGCCTTTGCCGAGGCCAACCCTCCACAATATGCCGCTCATACATTACAAAAAGTGACTAACGAAAATCATTTTTCTATTCTGTTAAACGCTCATCAATATATCGGCAACTCAATTTTAGACCGACTTAAAGCGAGTGAAATAGACGTTAAAAAACAGAAGTAGCCCAAGAGTCAGGATTGTTGGCGCTCATTCTATAGTGAGTGAGCCGCCTTGGCTGAACTTTGGCAATTCCATCCCCACAACAATATTGGGACTATAAAAGCGACGGCAGATAGGTTAATGGCTAATTCGACTCCCAATATCTAAGTTTACTCTCACTCCACTTAATACAAGCGCATGAGTTATTACAAAGGGGTCTATCTAAAACACGCTATAGCGATAGACAGAAACAGCTATATTCACCACAATCTGCAACCTAAATGGCAGGAATGCCAAAGCGTTTGAAAAACATAACGTTTTGTTTGTTTTTTGTTTGAGATTTGTTATTAAATATAGTTGGTTAGTGTTGTGGTTATAAATAAGAATCAAGCGGTGATGGCCGTAACAATTTTACTGTTGACGTTAGTGGTTGGCGCGACTCAATTAGCCAATGACGGGCTCTTTTTACGCTTGTTATTAGGGCTCAGTTTAGGCTTTGCCTTAGCCAAAGGCGCCGTTGGTTTTGCCGGTAGTATTAACCGAGCTTACCGCCGTGGTTCAACGCAGTTACTGCAAACCCTAATGTTTATGTTTGTCATCACAGCAATCATCAATGCCGGTTTACTGCTTAATGCTGGCAGCCAGCACTATGATTTATGGATTAATCCTATCAATGCAGGGCTGCTTATTGGCGGCATCATGTTTGGCGCAGGCATGAGCTTATCAAGCTGCTGCGCAACCGGCATGATGGTGGAGTTTGTCAGTGATGTCCCAAGAGCTGCAACGACACTGGTGTTTTTTGGTGCCGGCGTCTTCTTTGGTTTTCCATTACAAAGCAGCCAAAGCTGGATAACCGATTCGTGGTTTTCGTCAGCAAGCTATCAAGGTAAAGGCGTGTTTTTACCGGACTTGTTTGCTGGTACACCGCTGAATGGTTATTTTATGTCTATATTAGTGACCCTATTTTTAGCATTAAGCGTGGTGGTTATTGCCAAAAAGTATGAAAACTATCGCCGTCGCAATGGCTCATATTTAGGTGTGTCGGGTGAAATTGAGCGACAGAATATTCAACGCCAAAGTAATCAAAATGGCGAAGATAACTCATTCACATTATTCAGCCGTGAAACATATCAAAACTGGTTCGCTAACCTCTGGCAAATGCGCACCACCGCGTTAGTCATCGCGGTTATCTTTGGCATCATGATGGCAAGTACCGGCGCAGGCTGGGGAGCATCGACACCCTTTGGTATTTGGTTTGCAAAGGGATTGATGTTATTTGGGGTTGAATTAAACACCATTACTGAGATAAGCCAGCGACCAGAGGCGATGTTTACCACGCCCTTTTTTGAACATGGCGTGTCAGTGCAAAACTTTGCGATTTTATTAGGCACCTTAATTGCGGTGTTGTTTATGGGAAAATTTAAGTTTTCATTTACTCTAAACCACTCCGCTAAACAGCTGGCGCTTTTTGCTTTAGGTGGATTATTAATGGGATTTGGTACTCGTTTTGCCAATGGCTGTAATGTCGGAGCATTGTTCACCCCTATTGCTAACTTCTCATTATCTGGATGGGTGTATTTACTGGTAATGATTGGTGGTGCTATCGCTGGCAACCGTTTCCAACAAGCAGTGATGAAGTAACATCGTTAGAGTGCTATTGAAGTATATTAATGGTTGATGAAGCAGGCTGAATCATCAACCATTAAAGATATGGATAGGGGAGGAGTAAACGGCTCGAATGCCATCTTGCCTTTTCGAAAGGACAGTGCTTCGTGGTAAGAATATTCTTTCTCTTTGTTACACATCATGCAAAAGCGATTCGCTAGGAAGAGCATGTGACAAAGGCAGAAGATATGACTGTTCGTCTTTCACTTTGATTGTAATTCAGGGTAATGGATGTAGTGCATTGCTATAGGCCTTTCCTTTACACCACTTCCCGTTTTGATGCTGCCTTTTAAACTCACACATCGCGTCCCAACGACCGCTAATACCACTGTATTGACGACGAAACTCTTTCGCTGACGTTATCCAGGTATCAGGTGAGATACCTAGACAATCGAGTAGTTTAGGGCGACTTGAGTCTATAAACCCTCTCTTATCTGGTCTGATAGCTTTGCCAGTCCAATCGATAAGTTCCAGATAATCACAAAAGTGAAATGGAATACCTGATTGAGTTGTAAGGTGGGTTGAACCATTAAATTCGGCGAGGGGCTTTAATGATTGCTCATTTGAATGTTCTGAGTGCTTTGCAGAGTCTGTCTCGGTCGTATTAAGTTCAGTCATTCGCTCTTGGATTGAGGTGAAGTCAGAGGTTTGCAGGCTATCAGCAATCCCTGCTCTGATGGGGTTTAAATCAACATACATCATGCATGCTAGCAGTGCTTGATCATCGAGTAAGGCTTGAGATTTGAAACGTCCCTCCCAGAAAGCGCCTTTACACTCATCTTCTCGATTTGCCCTGCGGGCTATCTCTTCATTTAGGCACCTCATAAACCAAGAAATGCTAGATAAACGCTCATGCCACTCAGCAAGTAAGCCATCAAGGAGCATACGTTCCCCTTCAATCAAGGTGTCACCATTCAAATACTTAGTCGCTACATCATGACCTTTGGTCACCTGACACCACCGAGTAATGACTTCACGGTGACTCAAAGACTTGGCTTTATCAACGTCAATCTTAAGCACTAAATGGTAGTGATTGTTCATTACGGCATAAGCGCATATATCAATACAAAAGATGTTTGAAAGCGCTTTAATTTTATCAACAATCCAACCCCGCCTATGCTCGAAGCTCTTACCCGAGACTTTATCTTCACCGCAGAGATAGGCTCGTCTGACACAACGATTAATGATGTGATAAAAAGGCGTCGTTTCAGCATCTATTAGGGTTCTTCTTGCGGAGGTCATAATGACAATCCTTCACTAGGCAGTACCAGTTCGGTCATTAAAGCCTAGTAGAGGATGGTTTAAAGTACAAAAGATATGGCTGTCCTGTCTTTTTTAATTTCAGCATCTATTAGGGTTCTTCTTGAGGAGGTCATAATGACAATCCTTCACTAGGCAGTACCTGTTCGGTCATTAAAGCCTAGTAGAGGATGGTTTAAAGTACAAAAGATATGGCTGTCCTGTCTTTTCTGTCTTTTATGATAATTGGTATCACAACACGGCTTGATAATTTGAACTGAGGAGTTTACGGCGAAATATTATGCTACTGATATTTTATTTTATTTATACAGCAGAACACTAAAGGTGATAGTCATCTTTATTTACAATAGCTTGATGATATTTGAACTCGCAGCCCCTATCCAATAAGGGGTGAAGGGTTTTACAGGAAATTAAATTGTACCTATAGTTATTGAATAAGCAGTTTATGAAGTGTGTTGTTTGTGTTTAACCTGACGTTTTTATAACGAATAAAGACGATAGTTAATTTATCAACTGATAAGCCTGATACAAACAACAAGTTTATTAATTGGAGCTGTATATGACTTCTAACAAAAGTAAGGTAGAGCTATTCCCCTTACTTCATTTACTTGATGATTTTAGCCAATTTCAGCTACAGGGTGGCTTCGTCCAAACATTAGCTGAAAAAGACTTACGCCTTCAGGCTCCGCCCTCAGCTAGGGGTGATGAATTATCAAATATCCCTTGTGTGAGTGTTTATGATGCTCCACTTCATACCGATATTGCTGACTTACAACGGTATTTTTGTGCCAAAAGTAAAGATAACCAATTAGTCAGCCATGAGATATTTAAAAATCTTGTATCTGTTAACCCTATATCGCGAAATAGGCATCAAAGACAATATCAATTAGTGGCTTTTTTAGAGGAGAAGAAGCAAACACCAGTGGCATTTGTGACCTTTAATGTTGGCTTGCTCGACTCTTGGTATACGGATGGTCAACCCAGTGATGAGAGGCATGTTGGTGTTTGCTGCTATTTATTGTATGCCTACGTCGTACCGGAGTTCCGTCATCTTGGTATCGGTAGCTGCCTTTTTCACCTTATTTCGAATTTATTTTGGTCTCAGCTGCAGTTCATCGATGCACAGACGCAGGCTCATGAACTCACGATGGTACCTTTGGTTTATGAGAGTTCGGCAGCCAAAGGAGCCGAAGGATTACTGCATCAAGTTGAAAGAAATATTAATCAATATAAGGCACTACTATTAACTAATAATACCTCTTTGAAAATTGACTCTTGCATGAGTAACTTTTCTTAGTTTATGGCGCAGGAGTGCATAGCTAGGTTTTTCCTTAGTGGATTTCGTATGCAGGAGAAGTGATGATGTGAGGGCGTTTATTGCTAGCCTAGAGCCCCATAGCAAACGGGTTGCTTTGAGGTTCTAGACTCGCTCCGAAATTACTCTGGATCATAATCCAACACTGGTGCCAACCACCTCTCCGTATCCTCAATACTCATTCCCTTACGCTCAGCATAATCCTCAACCTGATCGCGGCCAATATTGGTCACGCCAAAGTAACGCGACTTAGGATGGGCAAAGTACCAACCCGATACCGCTGCGGTTGGGAACATGGCATAGCTTTCGGTGATGTTAAGGTTGATAGTCTCGTCAGGCTTGAGTAAATCCCACAGCAAGCCTTTCTCAGTGTGATCTGGGCAAGCGGGGTAGCCTGGTGCAGGACGAATACCTTTGTACTTTTCACGAATAAGCGACTCGTTATCGAGTACCTCGTCGCTTGCATAACCCCAAAACTCTTTACGTACTCGCTCATGCATACGCTCGGCAAAGGCTTCGGCTAAACGGTCAGCCAAGCATTTGAGCATGATGGCGCTGTAGTCATCGTGATCTGCTTCAAAACGGGCGACATGCTCGTCAATGCCATGACCTGTCGTGACGGCAAAGCCGCCCATGTAATCGGCTACGCCTGAATCTTTTGGCGCCACAAAGTCAGCTAGGCAGAAGTTGTCGTTGCCGACGCGTTCTATCTGCATCCGCAGGTGATGCGTGGTCAGCTCAAGCTCGGTGCGTGTCTCATCGGTGTACAGTTCAATATCATCATGGTTGACGGTATTGGCTGGGAACAGACCGATAACGGCTTTGGCGGTGAGCCACTTTTCATTGATGATCTTTTTCAGCATGGCTTTGCCATCGGCAAATAGCTTAGTCGCCTCTTCCCCGACGACCTTATCGGTTAAGATCTGTGGGAAGTGACCGTGTAACTCCCAGCTGCGGAAAAACGGCGTCCAGTCGATACGTGCCACTAAATCTTCTAACGGATAGTCATCAAACACCTGACGACCGAGTACGTTAGGCACAAATGGGCTGTAGTTTTCCCAGTCATGCTGACAGCGGTTGTCACGCGCGGCTTCAATGGAGGTGATTATTTTACGTTTGGTTTGTGACAGGCGCTTTTCGCGCATCATGTCATATTCTGCATAAGCTGCGTCGATAGTCGCTTGTCGCGTTTGGTTATTAATCAGCTTTGACACCATAGGCACTGCGCGGGAGGCATCGGCAATATAAATTGCGCCTGTTGGCGAGTGCGGCGCGATCTTCACCGCGGTATGGATTTTAGAGCAGGTTGCGCCGCCAATAATCGACGGTATGGTTAAGCCGGCTTTATGGAAAGCTTTAACGTTATGCACCATTTCGTCGAGACTCGGGGTAATGAGCCCTGACATGCCGATGATGTCGACGTTTTCACGCACGGCGACATCGATGATCTTCTCAACCGGCACCATTACGCCTAAATCAATGACTTCATAGCCGTTACAGGCTAATACCACGCCGACAATGTTCTTGCCGATATCGTGCACATCACCTTTTACGGTGACCATTAAAATCTTACCGTTTGACTGCCCAGGGGTTTTCTCGAGTTCGATATAGGGGTTAAGGTACGCGACTGCTTTTTTCATTACGCGGGCAGATTTGACCACTTGTGGCAGGAACATCTTGCCGGAGCCAAACAGGTCGCCAACCACGTTCATGCCGTCCATCAAGGCACCTTCAATGACATCCAGTGGGCGCGTGGCAGCGGCTCGAGCCTCTTCGGTGTCTTCATCGATAAAGTCAGTAATGCCTTTAACCAGCGCATGAGACAGACGTTTGTTCACGTCCCAGCTACGCCACTCTAAATCTTCTTTCTTAGCGACTTGGCTACCGTCACCACGAAACTTTTCGGCAACTTCTAACAGCAGTTCGGTGTTGTTGGTCAGTTCACCGTTGGCATCGAGTGCAGTGCAAGGTAGGTTTTGCACTATGGCCTCGACTCTCTCCTTTAACTCGGGATCAATATCATCATAAATTGCCAGCTGACCGGCGTTAACAATCCCCATGTCCATGCCCGCTTGAATAGCGTGATAGAGGAACACGGCGTGAATGGCTTCGCGCACTGGGTTGTTACCCCTGAACGAGAATGACACATTCGACACACCGCCGGAGATCATGGCATGGGGCAGGGTGCGTTTGATTTCGGCTGTCGCTTCAATAAAGTCGACGGCGTAGTTGTCGTGCTCTTCAATCCCGGTGGCGATGGCAAAAATGTTGGGGTCGAAGATAATATCTTCTGGCGGAAAGCCCACTTTATCGACCAGCACGCGATAGGCGCGGGTACAAATTTCAATTTTACGTGCTTTAGTGTCGGCTTGGCCCTGTTCATCGAACGCCATGATAATTGCCGCGGCGCCATAGCGTTTGACTAAGGTGGCTTGCTGGATAAACTTGGCTTCGCCCTCTTTAAGGGAGATGGAATTAACGATGCCTTTACCCTGAATACACTTAAGCCCGGCTTCAATCACTTCCCACTTAGAGGAGTCGATCATGATCGGCACCCGTGATATGTCGGGCTCAGAGGCGATAAGGTTGAGGAATTTGTGCATCATCTCGGCACCATCGAGCATGCCTTCATCCATGTTGATATCGATGATCTGCGCGCCGCTCTCGACTTGCTCGCGGGCAACACTGAGGGCTTCTTCATATTCGCCAGTTTTAATCAGCCGCAAAAATTTGGCAGAACCAGTGACGTTGGTACGCTCACCGACGTTTAAAAACAGCGAGTTTTCATCAATGGTCAGCGGCTCAAGCCCTGATAAACGGCAAGCCACTGCGATGTCTGGTAGTACGCGGGCGTCATGCCTAATCACGGCATCACGGATAGCGCGGATATGCTCTGGCGTGCTGCCGCAGCAACCGCCAATAATGTTTAAAAAGCCCTCTTCAGCCCACTCTTCAATGACTTCTGCCATCTGCTCTGGGGTTTCATCGTAGCCGCCAAATTCGTTGGGTAGACCGGCATTAGGGTGCGCCGACACATAGCATTCAGAGATTTTTGATAGCTCTTCGACATAAGCGCGCAGCTCTTTTGGCCCTAATGCACAGTTAAGACCAATCGATAGTGGCTTAACATGGCGCAGTGAGTTGTAAAAGGCTTCGGTGGTTTGTCCGGTTAAGGTACGCCCTGATGCATCGGTGATGGTGCCTGAGATCATGATTGGCAGGCGGAAACCTTGAGTGTCGTATACGGTTTCAATGGCAAACAGTGCGGCTTTGGCGTTAAGGGTATCGAAAATGGTCTCAACCATAATGATATCCGCGCCGCCAGCGATGAGGGCATCTATCGATTCAACATAGGCTTCAACCAGCTCGTCAAAACTGACGTTACGGTAGCCGGGATCGTTGACATCGGGGCTGATTGAACAAGTGCGGTTGGTTGGGCCGAGTACACCCGCCACAAAACATTGGCGACCTGTTTCTGCTTCAACTTCATTGGCCGCTTCTCGGGCAAGGCGCGCTCCGGCTAAGTTTATCGCGGCTGAATGCTCCTGCATGTCGTAGTCAGCCATGGCAATACGGGTTGCATTGAAGGTATTGGTTTCAATGATGTCGGAGCCAGCCAATAAATAATCTTTATGGATCTGCTTAATCGCAGCTGACTGAGTGAGCACCAGCATGTCATTGTTGCCCTTTACATCGCAATGCCAGTCTTTAAATGGTTCGCCGCGAAAGTCTTCCTCTTCAAATTTGCGATCTTGGATCATGGTGCCCATTGCACCATCAAGCAGCAGGATCTCTTGCTGTAATTTTTGGGTTAGCACCGCTAGCACTTTTTTAGCCGTGTCTTGAGTATGCGGGGCAGTTGTTGGGGTACGTGTTGCCATAGAATATTCCTACCAATTACAGAGTCGCAAAATATAAATTTCAGTAAACGTTGTCCGTGTTTATCAGTTAAGTATTTGCGATACTTGCGTGACATTATTTTGTTTGGACATTTATACGTATAGACGTCCATAATACGTGAGTCGATGTCAGAAGTGCAAGTACTAAAAGTTGATAATTTTTCAGTGTGAATTGATGATAATTTTTATGTAAGTCACTGATAAATATAATATGTGGAATGTTGCAATGCAAAATACTAGAGTGGTTTTACTGCGGCACGGTGCTTGTGAAGGTGGTAATATTTTACGCGGTCATACCGACGTCATGCTGAATTTAGCCGGAAAAGAGCAGCTAAATAGGGCTATATCGAGGCTGTTAACAAGCAAAACCGGGGTCGCGGCGCAAAACAAGATAGCGGATCTGGTGGTCAGTTCGCCGCTATTGCGTTGTGCTTTACCCGCGAAGATATTTGCACAGCAGTACGGTATCGATTTTATTGAGCAGGCCGCTTTTATGGAGCTCAATTTTGGCGATTGGGATGGCCAATCTTTTAGCGCACTTTATCAGCAGTATAGTAGCGAGCTTGATGCTTATTGGGCTAACCCTTGGCAACATACTCCGCCCAATGGCGAGACGATGCAGGTCTTTGAAGCTAGAATTGATACTGCGTGGCGGTCACTCGTTGAGCTGCACCAAGGTAAGGTGATTGTATTAGTGACTCATGGCGGCGTGATCAGGCACTTAATGGCAAAATCGTTGCAATTAAAACAGTGCGCGGGGATCTACAGCGCGTTGAAACTGCCCTATGCCGCAACCGTGGTGATTGATGTATTGCATGATGGCGAGCAACAGCACTTAAGCCTTAATTGGGGGCTGGAATAGCGACTTATATGGGATAAGTTTGATGCAATAGCATGGAAATTGAGCCATCAGCCAAATAGTAATTGATTAAGTTCAATTACTATTTGGGTGAGCGTGGTAAACTGCGTGATACTCGCGTAAAAATACGCTAGAGAACACACTTATTAAGTGGGTCATTAAGAACGAGTCATCAAGTTAGGTGCTTAACCGCATCAATTGGGAACCGGTAGCTTAAGCAATACAAGCTAATAGTCCGGACTGTACCCGCAACTGTATGAGCGCTAGAGCAATATTTTAGCCCTCAAGTCAGATACCAGCCTAACTTTTGATAGATAAGCACTTCACACTAGATAACAACTTGAGCGGGCGTCTCAAGGGAGTTTATTCAATAATGTTTTATGGTTTATTCAATGTCTAAGCAGGCATTAGAAACAGTACTGGCAGTGAGCGGTTTAGGCTGGCAGTTAAATGGCCAAGCCATTTTGTCTGACATCAATTTTAGTTTAGCGAAAGGGCAGATGCTGGGCATTATTGGCCCTAATGGCGCGGGTAAGTCGAGTCTGCTGCGCTGCCTATATCGTTTTATTAAACCGACCACTGGCCACATTCAGCTGTTTGGTGAAGATATCTCGGTGTTATCTGCCAAAGCATTTGCCAAGCAAATTGCCGTGGTGCTGCAAGACACGCCACATCACTTTGAGATGACAACCACTCAGTTGGTTAGCCTCGGGTTAACACCGCATAAGGGCGCCTTTGAATTTACCAATGCCAGCGATCGCCAAGTGGTGACGCAGGCGCTGGTTAAAGTCGGCTTAACGCATAAAGCGCATCAAGCGTATGAAAGCCTATCTGGCGGTGAAAAGCAGCGTGCATTAATTGCTCGTGCAATAGTACAGCGACCACAACTGCTTATATTAGATGAGCCCACCAATCACCTCGATATTCGTTATCAAATCCAAACATTAGAGCTACTGCACACGCTTAATATTACCGTGATCACCTCTATTCATGATCTCAATTTAGCGAGTGCGCTTTGCGATGAGTTATTGCTGCTTGATAAGGGCCGCTGCTTGGCAAAAGGGACGCCCAAAGCGGTGTTGACTGAACAACGTATTGGTGAGGTATTTGATGTGTGCTGCGAAGTTAAAGCCCATCCGCAACATGGTAATCCTTTGATTAGTTACTTTTATGGTTATACCCGCAGTGACGTTATATCGGCCGCTGAAGCAAAAGCCGTTGCGAGTGCAGTGACTCATTCAGTGACCGTAGATAAAGGAACAACTGATGCCTAGGTCATTAGGAGTGGCTCCGCAAGCGACGGGTTGGAAACAGCCACTTGATGTATTGCTGCTGTCTGGCTTGCTGTTGCTGGGGTTAATCACCCCGTTCGCGGCAACCAGTTTTGGCGCCGCAAGTATTACCAGTGGCGATGTGTTGCAGGTCTTCAGCCATAAGATTTTTGGAATGGGTGGCTCCATGGGCGTGACCGAACGCATTGTGTGGGAACTGAGATTACCGCGAGTAATATTGGCGTTTATTGCGGGGGCAGGATTGTCGATTGCCGGCAGCGTACTGCAAACCGTGACCCGTAATCCGTTAGCCGACCCCTATCTATTTGGCATCTCTTCTGGCGCATCATTTGGCGCGGTAGTGGTACTAACCCTTTTTAGTCAGAGCATATTGTGGCTGAGCTTGCCGTTGGGCGCATTTATCGGCGCTAGCCTGTCGGTATTAATGGTGCTCAGTTTATGTGGCCGCAATTTAACGACTCAGGTTGAGCGTATGCTGCTCTCTGGGGTGGCGATATCCTTTATGTTTGGCGCGATGGCGAGTCTGTTGCTGTATTTTTCAAGCCCTCAAGCTGCCGCTTCGGTGCTGTTTTGGAGCTTAGGCAGCTTTGCTAAAGCCAGTTGGTTTGGATTGATATTACCGGCGATTATCGTGTCGGTATGTACTGTGATTATTCTGCTTTTTAAACGTCAAATTGTGGCGATGCGTGCGGGGGATGAAACCGCGCATACGTTAGGGATTAACGTAGGACGATTGCGTTTATCGATGTTGCTACTGTGTTCACTCATCACCGCCATTTTAGTCGCCAATTGTGGTGGCATTGGTTTTATCGGTTTGATGGTGCCACACACAGTACGATTACTGTTTCCAGGAAGATATCCGCTATTGCTTACCGCCGCTGTTGGCGGATTATTTATGGTGTGGGTTGATGTATTGGCGCGGACTTTATTGAGTTACCAAGAGCTACCAGTGGGCATTATAACCTCGGTGATGGGTAGCGTATTTTTCCTATTTATTTTAGGCGGCCGCAGTGCAAAGCGGATTTAAGCTGAGCCGTTGTATTAATTTGTCCTTGTTCGGGATGATGGGAGTATAAGATTAGATGTTTAATATTAAGCCATTGAGTGCAGAATTTGATGCCGAAATTCAACACAAGATTGACACGAAAACCAAGCCCCTTGGCGCGCTTGGTGATCTAGAGGCGCTTGCATTACAGATTGCAAAAGTGCTCGGTAAAGATAGTCCCAGCATCACTAATCCTAAGTTGATTGTATTTGCAGCCGACCACGGTATTGCTAATTCTGGTGTATCGATAGCGCCAAGTGAAGTGACCTGCCAAATGGTGAGAAACTTTATGGCCGGCGGCGCCGCGATAAATGTATTTACTCGCCAAGTGGGCCTAGATCTTGAGGTGATTGACTGTGGTGTTTTACAGCCATTTGATCGCGACAGCGGTGTTATTGATCAACGTTTAGGCGCGGGAACTGGGCCTATCCATAAACGTGCAGCCATGACGCTTGGCGCCGTGAAGCAAGGCTTTGACATGGCGACGGCGCGTATTCAGCTGCACCATGAAAATGGCTGTAACTTAATTGCGCTGGGCGAGATGGGGATAGGTAACACCTCTTCTGCAGCCGCGATTATGTCGGTGTTAACCGGAATTCCGGCGGCTGAATGTGTAGGGCGTGGTACTGGGATTGATGCGTCGACATTTAAACGCAAGCAGATGCTCGTTGAGCAAGCGATGCTATTACATCACAGCGAGCTTGACGATCCAATGCAGGTGTTGGCTTGTATCGGTGGCTTTGAAATTGTGCAGATGACGGGGGCGATTTTGGCCGCAGCCGAGCGGAGTATGCTGGTGGTTATTGACGGCTTTATAGCCTCTGCGGCGGCATTAGTGGCGATTAATATCAATGCTGCTTGCCGCGATTATATGATCTTCTCTCATCAATCAGACGAGAAGGGCCACTACTTAATGCTGGAGTGTATGCAGGCCAAACCCTTGCTCAAATTGGGCATGAAATTGGGCGAAGGCACCGGCGCAGCATTAGCGTTCCCATTGATCCAAGCGGCTGCAAATTTTTACAACGAAATGGCCAGCTTTGAAGAAGCAGGGATAGAGATTTAAAAGTCGATTAAGAGCCGGATTAAGAGTCGATTAAGAGCCGGATAGTGCTGAGACGGTACAGGCTGAGATGGTACAAGCTGAGATGGTACAAGCTGAGATGGTACAGGCTGAGATGGTACAGGCTGAGACGGTACAAGCTGAGACGATTCAAGCTTTTTAGGTCTTTTCTCGGCTCTTCCTCGTCTTTGCTTTTATCGGCTCTTATTCTGCTCTCAACCGTCTTCTAATCGGCTTTTAATCTATTACTTTAAGGATATTTCTAAATGCAGCCTTGGCTCAAACAGCTTAATCTGTTTTTTATCGCGATGGGGTTCTTTACTCGGATTCCGATGCCAAAATGGATTGAGGTAGATGCAGATAAACTCAATCAAGCCAGTCGCTATTTTGGGTTGGTGGGTACCTTAATTGGGGGACTGAGCGCGTTAGTTTATAGCGTGATGCTCTATTGGGTGTCACCGACGATTGCGATTGTATTTGCCATGATTGCTAGCGTCTTGCTAACGGGTGGGTTTCATGAAGATGGTTTAGCCGATAGCGCCGATGGTTTAGGTGGCGGCTGGACGGTTGAAGCAAAACTGAGCATCATGAAAGACTCTCGCTTAGGCAGTTACGGTGCGTTAGCACTGGTATTAGCATTGTTACTCAAGTGGCAATTGCTCAGCGAATTAGCGTTATTTTCCCCTAGCAGTGTCAGCTTAGCGTTGATTATCGGTCATACCCTGAGCCGAGTCACTGCGGCCAGTTTAATATATTCAGAGCAGTACGTTTCTGAAGATGCCAGCAGTAAAAGCAAGCCGTTGGCCATGCATCAAGGCGTTAATGAGTTATCGATTTTATTAGCTAGCGGCGCAGTATTACTGCTGCTCTTAACGCTGATGCAAGCAATTGTGATTGTTTCCGGTCTATTTATTGTGCGATTTGCCTTGGCGGGATGGTTTAGAAAGCAGATTGGCGGTTATACCGGCGATACCCTCGGCGCTACGCAGCAGATAGCTGAGCTGGCTTGTTATCTGCTGCTGTTAATTTTAGGAGTGTCTTGGTGATCCATTTGGTTTTGGGTGGTGCCCGCAGCGGCAAAAGTCGCTTTGCTGAATCACTCGTGATTCGGCGTCTAGCGGAGAGTCAAAATGGCGCTGAGTTAGAGTGTCTCTATTTTGCGACCGCAGAGGCGCTCGACAGTGAGATGAGCGAACGTATCGCTCAGCATCAATCACAGCGTAATAACCATGCCATAACGTGGCGCACGATTGAGTCGCCATTGGCGCTTTCGGCGGCATTAACAGCCAATGTAAAGGTCAATAGTATTGTGTTAGTTGACTGCTTAACGCTGTGGCTGACGAATCATTTACTGCAATCGTCTAGCGATTGGCAAACGACTAAAACTGAGTTTTTACAAGCTATTGCCGCGCTATCTGCAGAGGTTATTTTAGTCAGTAACGAAGTGGGCTGCGGTATTGTGCCGATGGGCGAGATCAGTCGTCGCTTTGTTGATGAAGCGGGTTGGCTGCATCAAGATATTGCTGCTATTGCAGATAAAGTCACTTTGGTAACAGCGGGTTTACCGCTGAGTCTGAAAGGCTAAAGGAGAAGTGTTGTGGCGACGTTAGATAACAATAATAACAATAAAAAAGCCAAAGTATTAATGGTGCAAGGGACGACATCCGATGCGGGTAAAAGTACCTTGGTCGCAGGTTTGTGCCGTTTGTTTGTTAGAGCTGGGCATAAGGTTGCCCCATTTAAGCCGCAAAACATGGCGCTTAATAGCGCAGTGACAATCGATGGCGGCGAAATTGGCCGCGCGCAAGCATTGCAAGCGGTGGCCTGTAGACTAGAGCCTCAAATCGATTTTAACCCGGTATTGTTAAAACCCAGTTCAGATACTGGTTCGCAAGTGATTGTGCACGGTAAAGCCTTAATGAAGATGGAGGCGCAGGATTACTTTGGCAAAAATGCCGACGGTTATCGGGTCAAAGCGATGGCTGCGGTTAAGCAGTCGTTTCAGCGCTTATGTGATGATTACGAAGTGGTATTTGTCGAGGGCGCTGGCAGTCCGGCTGAGATCAATCTGCGCGAAGGCGATATCGCCAATATGGGCTTTGCCGAAGAAGTTGATTGCCCAGTGATTATTATTGCTGATATAGATAAAGGCGGTGTGTTTGCACACTTAGTGGGAACATTGGCGCTATTAAGTGAATCAGAACAGGCTCGGGTGAAAGGCTTTGTTATCAACCGATTTCGCGGCGATATTAGCTTGTTGCAATCGGGCTTAGATTGGCTGGAAGATTACACCAAAAAGCCGGTGTTGGGAGTTCTGCCATATTTGCACGATCTGCATTTAGATGCCGAAGATGCGCTAATCGCAGCGCCAGAAAAGAGCGCTCAAACAAGATTAAAAGTACTGGTGCTAGTGTTGCCTCGCATCAGTAACCACACCGACTTTGACCCATTACGACTCAACCCCCAGATCGATTTCAATTATGTGTCACTGCAAACTCAATCTCAAAGCCAATCGCAGAAAAATGACCATACGGCCCACTCATGTTTACCGCCTGCTGATTTAATCATTATTCCAGGTAGTAAGAATGTGCGCGCCGATCTCGACTTTATTCGAGAGCAAGGTTGGGACAGTGAACTAGAAAAGCACCTACGTTATGGCGGCAAGGTGTTGGGCATTTGTGGTGGTTATCAAATGCTAGGGCATTTGATTGATGATCCTGATGGCGTTGAAGGCAGTATTGGCTGCTCTGAAGGCTTAGGTTTACTGCCGCTGGTGACTGAACTGACCAATGATAAAGTGCTGCTGCAAGTTGAAGGCGTGTTGTCGCTGCTTGAACAGCAAGTGGAGGTCAAGGGATATGAAATTCACTGTGGTCGCTCTAAACCGCTAATGACATTGGAGCAGCCATTAACGCTAACGCGGCGAGTCAATGACGCTGAACAAACCCAGCCTCAGCGTTGGCAGAGTGAAGGTATGTTATCTGCTGATAATCAAATTCTTGGCACCTATATGCACGGTTTATTTGATTCACCTGCAGCTTGCCAACTGCTACTGCAATGGGCGGGGATGCAAGATGCCAACAGCATTGATGTTGACCAGATAAGAGAGCAGCAGCTGAACCGTTTAGCCGACGTACTAGAGCAACATTTAGATGTTGATGCGTTGACTGACATTTGGCATTAGCGGTATTTGAACACCGCAGAAATAAACAGTATTGAACATCAAAATTCACTTTTTAATTAACACAATGTGCAAATGAAAATGCACAAGTAACCCTATGCACAAGGATATGTAATGAGCGATTCAAACGAGCCTGAAAGCGGCGAAAATAAGTCCGTAGAAACGATTAAAGCAGAGCGTCACAAAGCGCGTCAGCAACGCCTTAAAGAGGGTGTTGATGCCAAAATAGCTAAAGCTCAAGAGGAGAAAGGTATTCTTCTGGTGCTAACCGGTAACGGTAAAGGTAAATCGACTTCAGGGTTTGGCACCGTAGCACGCGCCGTGGGTCATGGAAAAAAAGCGGCTGTAGTACAGTTTATTAAAGGCAACTGGGAGTGCGGTGAACGTACCTTGCTAGAAGGCGCTGGCGTCGACTTTCATGTAATGGGAACCGGCTTTACTTGGGAAACCCAAGACAAAGAAAAAGACACCGCAGCCGCAGTGAAAGCATGGGACCAAGCTGAAAAGTTACTGCAAGATGAAAGCATAGATTTGGTCATGTTAGATGAACTGACCTACATGGTGAGCTACCACTATTTAGACGTGGAACGCGTGATTAAAGCGTTACAAAACCGCCCTAAAATGCAGCATGTCATCGTGACGGGCAGAGCCTGCCACCGAGCGATTATAGAGATAGCCGATACCGTGAGCGAAGTGCAGCCGATAAAGCATGCGTTTGATGCAGGCATCAAAGCCCAACCCGGCTTCGATTACTAAATTTAGGTTTGAAGCAGGAAAAGCAAAAACGATTAGAAGCAGGTTAAGAGCCGATTAGAAGCCGATTAGAAGCCGGAAAATCTAAGACGGTTAAGAGTCGATTAGAAGCAGATTTGAAGCCGGAAAAGCTAAGGCGATAGAAAGTCGATGAGAAGCAGATTTGAGGCCGGAAAAGCTAAGATGATAGAAAGCCGATGAAAATACTTTGAATTTTTCATCTTTGCCGTTATCGGCTCTTCCGTCTTGGCTAGTATCGTCTTAGCTTTAACCTATATTTAAAAGGATTTTATGAACATCTTGTCTAAATTTTTATTAGCGGTTGTGGCTGGAGTATGTGTATCCACTGCTGCGTTATCAACGGTATCGGTTGCCTATGCTGCGGATTCTGAGCCGGCTAAACGCATTGTGGCATTATCGCCACATGCGGTTGAGATGCTGTATGCCATTGGTGCTGGGGAGTCGATATTGGCGACCACAGATCATGCCGACTATCCAGAAGCGGCGTTACAAATCCCTCGTATTGGTGGCTATTATGGTATTCAAATTGAGCGGGTGCTTGAGCTAAACCCTGACTTGGTTGTGGTGTGGCAAGACGGTAATAAAGCGGAAGATATTGAGCGTATCAAAGAGCTGGGTTTCAAGGTGTTTAATAGTAATCCTAAAACTCTTGAAGCGGTGGCTGCTGAATTAGAGGCGTTAGGTGAGCTGACGGGTCATAAAACTCAGGCGCATAGCGTGGCAACCAATTACCTCAAACAGCTTAAATTACTGCGCAGTGATAACGCTGCTAAACCTGAAGTAAAAGTCTTCTATCAGCTTTGGTCAACTCCCATGATGACGGTCGCTAAAAACAGTTGGATCCAACAGATTATTACGGTGTGCCATGGTGATAATGTGTTCGTAGACTCGGCTAATGATTACCCTCAAGTGAGTTTAGAAAGCGTTTTGCTTAAAATGCCGCAGGTGATTTTACAGAGCCAGGATGAAGGTAACATCATTGGTGTGGATTGGAGCCAATGGCCGGAGATCCCTGCGGTAAAGAACCAACACATCTATCAACTCAATGCTGACTTGTTGCACCGGGCTGCACCACGGGCACTGCTGGGCGTTGAAGCGTTATGCGCTGCACTTGATAAAGTGAGATAGTGAGATAGTTTACAGCTGAACAGAGCGCCGCCATAAAGAACACACTGTTGTGATTCAATGTTGTCATTAACGATTGTGATTAATGCTGCTGATTCAATAGCGAGGCGCCGTGAACAAAATTATAGGGGCTTTGCTATCATATTTAGGATGATGCTAATTCACCTTAATCGATGCAGCTAGTTGATTTTGTTTTTTGTAGGCGTTGTGGTTTAAATTTAAAAAAATAGCGCCTTATAAGGCGCTATTTTTATGGGCGAACTTAAATATTATTGAAAGACTCTCGGGCTTGTTGGCACTTTTTAAGCGTAGCCTGTAGAGGCTTGAGCGCCGAGTGCAGCTTCCTTTTGGTGTTGTTTGCATACATTTTTGCGACAACTAACACGACAACAAAAAATAGACTAAATAGCACCATAGGTGTGTAGTTAATGGGCAGAGTGAGTAAATTAGTTAAACCAAATACCAAATTCCATATAAGCTCAGGCACCAGTGGGCCAACAATATTCATTATATCGTGGAAGTAAATAGTACTAGCAACTGCAAGCGCTAACATCAATATGACGATGGTTTGGCTTTTACTCGATACTCGCCCCCAACTGGTTAGAGACTCTGGTTCGATAAGGTTATCTTTGCTGATATTATAATAGAACTCATCATAGCCAATTTTGTCGGTTGTACTTTCAATTTTACTGGAGCCTAACAGTATCCAGTCACCGACATCGGTAGAGCCCAGCAGCGATCTTACCGCTTTAAAGCTATGCACTTCACCTTCGGGAGTTTCAACGATAAGTTCACCGTATAAATTGGAGTTTCTTTGCCTATGGCTTGATGTCTCTGTTTTATATTCAGAGCGCACATTGCCGTAACCATTTCTGTAATCGGTACGGGTTGTTGTTGTGGTGAAATTGGTATCATCACTCACGCTAGTACCAACCTCTTTGTCTGTTACGCGAACAATGTTTGATGAGGTTGATAAGACACATTGATAGTTCTTGGCGAAGATGTGCTTATGTTGATGCTCTGTTTTTTCAACAGTGGCGAACGGTGCACAGACTTGAATTATCTTGTCGCGTCGAGTCATACGTTGACCGTTCGCTTTTGTGATTGGGGTGACGTTTACGCTATTGGCTGCTAATGCATGGGATTGTATAGCTACGTTTGTATCATTATGCCCAAGGTTTGTTTGGTTTTCTAAGGCATCCTGAGCTAATCGCGAGGGTTCTTCAGCCATAACTGAAACTTGAGATTCACCACAGCAGTGACAATAGTGGTAGTTGCTGTCTAGCAGGTGTTCGCATCGAATACAGTAAACATCGCTATGGTTACTGGGGCGGTCTCTACGGTCGTAACCCATGCCGGTGACAGAGACACTCAGAATGCGCTTGATGGTGCATTCAATTTCATCAAGCCTTGCGGTTTCAGCCTTAAATGTTTTAGTTTTACTGCTGATACGGTAGGTAGACCAAACCAGCGTGACGAGGGCGGCGAGAGTTGCAGCTATTTCAATAGTATATAACTCAAAAAACATGCCAGAAGCTGCAGCTGCGCAACTCCAGAAGAGTGTGCTGAGTAAGATTGAAAACGTCGAAAACTCTTCAACATCATAGGCAGATTCAAGGATTGACTCTTGTCCTGAATCGCGATGGAAGACAACGGCAGTGGCAGCTTCGTTATGAGTGACTATATTACGGTCAGCATCATTGGCTAACTTGTAATTTAAGCTATAGCTGGTGGGCTGCAAAAACGTCATGACATCGCCCTTTGCGACACTATCAAATGAACTGTCTTCAGAGCTAATACTGATGGTCATTGGCTCGTTTTGTTCGTTATTCAGCGTTAAAAACCAGTATGAATAGTATAAGGTTTGGCTATCGTTACCTCCGCTGCGATAAACTCTTTGGTAGTGGTGTGTTTTCTCTACCCAACCAGTATAAACACTGGCATAGGGGCAGTGAGTTTTTAAGTTATCGAGGATATCAGGGATCTGCTGAGTGAGCGGCTTAATCGACGGTGGAGTTTCAATTTTATCACCACAATCTGGGCAAAAAATGTCATTAATAAAAAGTGGGCTAGAACAGTGTGGCATCGATAGTCCTTTAAATATTGTTTATCCGTATAAAATGGCTTTCGTCGCCATTATACTGCTTATAGACTTTGAGCTAGATTCAGCTAGGCATTTATAGGGGCTCATTATTAATCCTTTGGAATAAAAGTCAATAAAACTAGTCGCTTTAGCTGTTTATTGTTTATTGAAATTTGATGTTTGTCATAAGAGGCAGGCTTAATGCTTAGCGGTGTTTAATACTCTTGCCCATGTTATGGTGCTGAGTAGATTGAAAATATACAATAATAACTTTGCATTTTAATCTTCGTGAAATAGCATTCAAGTGTGGGTTTGTAAATACGGGCATTAAGCTTTCAAATATTAACGCTCAACAACATTAGCGTTCAAATAAAAATTAAAAAAGGGATTTAAGCATGACCACTTTACTTATCTGTTTACTCATTGGCATGTTGTTGCCTTACTTTGCCAAGGGGCCGGTGGCTATCGCGATGGCGAAACTCGGTGGGTATGACAATAGCCACCCGCGTGACCAGCAATCAAAGTTAACGGGATTTGGTGCTAGAGCGGTTGCGGGGCATCAAAATGCCTTCGAATCATTGCTTATTTTTGGCATTGCGGTGTTAGCAGTATTAGCGACGGGAAAAGTCAATATGGTCGCCGAAATTGCGGCTATTGTGCATGTTATTGCACGTGTGGCTTACCAAATACTTTATTTAAAGGATAAAGGCACATTAAGAAGTTTATCTTGGTTTGTTGCCATTATTGCTAGCTTCACTATTTTTTGCCAAGCATTTTAAGGTTGTTGATTTAAAGCTCTCTATTTGAATCTTATCTATTTCAAAGATCAGCTGCTAATGGCTTTAATAAGCTCACGATCCTTATTTCAGTAAGCTGATACCTTTTGTTTCAAATATAAAAACTGAAGCCAAGTGCTTCAGTTTTTTTATGCCTGCTACCGTCCGTATGTAAACGGACACTTTCCTCATATCGGACAATCAAATTGATGAGCGGACACTTTTAAGCAGTGACCGCGGACACTTTCAGCTGTCCATCTCTAACTGAACCCATCTTAGCTCATGTTATTAAAGACTTTTTGTTTTCTGGCACGGCGTTTGTATTAATTAGCCTATTGAAACAGTTTTTGTAGATAACGGACACCATAGGGAAAGCAGATGATTCAGGATACCAGCGCACAAGATACAGTTAAGCAGCCAAGTAAGGTGAACCAGTTTAAACGCCCTGCAATGCTAGGTATTGCTGCGCTATTGGTGTCAGGTTTAGTTTGGTCAAGTATCGACAGTGATTCTGTGGCAACGTCAATCAAGCGTTCTGAACTTAGGTTCGCCACGTTAGAGCAAGGCACTCTCACTCGGGATATCGCCACCACAGGTAAGATTGTTGCGGCCAACGCCCCTATCCTTTACAGCACAGACCAAGGCACGGTGACTCTGCTGGCAAATCCGGGCGACAGAGTCGAGTTAGGTGATGTGGTTGCGACCATAGAGAGCCATAAATTAACCAACAGTCTTAAGCAGCAAGAAGCTTTACTGGAAGGTATGCAGAGTTCATTGGAACGAGCCCGTCTTGATGCCCGCCGTCAGCAACTTAAAGCACAACAAACATTGGATATCGCCAAGGTCGACCTTGAAGCCGCCGACAGAGAGAGTCGTCGTGGCGATGAGTTGATTCAAAATAAACTCATCTCAAAAATAGATTTTGAAAAAAGTAAAGATGATCTGCATAAGGCCAAGCTGCTTTCTGCCCATGCAAAACAAGAAGCTGAGCTGATGCGAGATACCTTAGCGTTCGAAATAAAAAATAAAGCCTCTGAGGTCAATCGTCAAAACTTGGTGGTGAGTGAACTTGTGCGTCAAGTGGCTGCATTAAACATTACGGCACCGGTTGGCGGCATTATCGGTAACTGGTTAACCGAGCAGAAAGCCCGGATCGGTCAGAGCCAACCTATATTAACCGTGGTTGATTTGAGTGCTTTTGAAGCTGAATTAGCCGTGCCGGAGTCTTATGCCGATGAGTTAGGACTTGGCATGAATGTGGAACTGAGTTTTGGTGCCTTGACCTTGATTGGTGAGTTGTCGTCGATTTCACCTGAGGTGAGAAACCGTGAAGTGACCGCTCGAGTTAGATTTAAGCAAGATGACCGCCTTCACCTACGTCAGAACCAGCGTCTATCAGCGCGGGTACTACTGGAAAATAGACCCAATGTGTTGATGGTGAAACGTGGCGCATTTGTGTCAACGGGCGCGGGTATTGAGGTGTATGCCATGCACGAAGATATCGCGGAGCAAACAAGTATACAGCTTGGCGCTCGCAGTATGAGTCATGTCGAAGTGCTACAAGGCGGTAAGGCCGGTGATGTTTGGGTTATCTCGAGCATTCAAGCCTTCAAAAAAGCAGAACAAGTGCTAGTACGTTAAGGAGAGCAAGATGAACATATTGAATAAAAATATTAACCAGAACAGCTTCAGCGTCGCAACAGCCTTGAGTGTGTTAAGAGCCGTTAGCGTACAAAAAGTGATTACGGTAGCAGCATTATTACTCTTGCTCATTGCGGTGCAGGTTTCGACTCAGAGTGCTGGTGACTGGTTTGTATTGGGATTGAATGTATTAGAGATGGCAGAGCCCGTTAATTTGCTCGTTAGCGATATCTCCAATGTCAGCATGCATTTAAGCGAACAATTGGATGCCATATTTGCGAATGGCTTGGGTCACTTAAGCGAAATAATTTGGCAGCAACTCAACGCATTCATTGACTGTACGTTCGGCTAGAGCCGCTGCTACTCAGTGCTATAACGAATTAAACGATAAAAAATTAAACGATAAAAATAGGGAATATTAATATGTTATCGATGAAGAATATCAGCAAAGTTTTTCAAACAGACCTAGTCGAAACTCATGCACTGCGTGATTTTAATTTAGAAGTGCAAGAGGGCGAGTTTGTTGCGGTAACAGGCCCTTCAGGATCGGGTAAAACTACCTTTCTTAATATTGCGGGCCTATTAGAGGGCTTCACCCACGGTGACTACTTTCTCGATGGTGTGAACATCTCTAATTTGAACGATAACAAGAGTGCGACAATTCGAAATGAGAAAATTGGTTTTATTTTCCAGGGCTTCAATTTAATCCCAGACCTCAATTTAGCCGAAAATGTCGAAGTGCCTTTACGCTATCGCGGTTTTAACGCGGCGGAACGTAAACGCCGAGTACAGCATGCACTTGAGCAAGTCGGCCTTGCTGCGCGTATGAAACATCTTCCTTCACAGCTTTCAGGTGGCCAGCAGCAGCGCGTGGCGATTGCTCGTGCACTTGCCGGTGAGCCAAGATTCCTGCTTGCCGATGAGCCAACGGGTAACTTAGACAGCATGATGGCGCGTCAAGTAATGGAGCTGCTTGAAAATATTAATAAAGCTGGCACCACGATTATCATGGTGACCCACGATGCCGAGCTTGCGCGCCGTGCTCAGCGTAATATTCAAATTGTCGATGGCCAAGTCTGTGATTTTACCATGTACCAAGGTGGAGCAGGGCAGCAAGGCATGGGCACTAAAGCAGACAAGCCGCATTTAGTGACAGATGCAGATAAGCCGAGTGATGAGTCTGAGCAGGCTCAAACTGAACAAGCGGCAAGCTAAGGAGCATCACTATGTTTTTTTATTATTTGGATCTTGCTTGGCGCAGCATTAAAAAAACGCCATTTTTGTCACTGCTGATGGTGTTAGCTATCTCAATTGGTATCGGGATTACCATTACTACCTTAAATGTATACCAGTTAATGTCGGAGAATCCTGCTGGCGAGCGCACGGACAAATTGGTTGCAGTGCAGCTTTGGAGCCAAGATAAAGATGCGTGGAAAGAGTTCAATGCACAACTGACTTATCAAGACGCTTATAATCTGCGTCAAAGTGATGTGCCAGTGCGTCAAACGGCCATGTTTGTCACCGGCTTAGCAGTACAAACGGAAGACCCTGATTTCGTGCCTTTGTTAGAGGCTGTTCGCGTCACCGATAGCGACTTTTTCGACATGTTTTCGGTGCCCTTTATCTACGGTAAAGCCTGGGATAAGAGCGTCGATACCGAAGCGGTTTATCAAGTCGTTATTAATGAAGCCCTTAATCAGCAGTTATTCGCGGGTGAGGACAGTATTGGTAAAACGTTATATCTGGACAGCAAGCCTTATCAAATTGTCGGCGTGACTAAGACTTGGAGCCCAAGCCCACTCTATTATGATATCACCACTGGTGCATTTAAAGATTCAGCGCAAATATTTGTCCCCTTTTCACTCGCGCCTATTGAGGAGTTTCAGAGCTGGGGAAATAATCAAAGCTGGAAAAGAGAGCCGATTAATACCTACAACCAACGTTTAAGCTCTGAGATGCATTGGATCCAGTACTGGGCAGAGGTGCAAGACGACGCACAGCGTGATGAATATGCACAGTGGTTGAAACGTTATGTGGAGCAGCAACAGCTTTTAGGACGCTTTGATAGCCCTGAAGCTGCAGCAAAGCTTTCGAATGTTGAGCAATGGCTGGAAATCAATGAAGTGGTACCAGAAGACAACAAGATTTTGGTTGGCCTCAGTGGGCTATTTCTGCTGGTTTGTTTGGTTAACATGTTAGGTCTACTGCTGGCCAAGTTTCTTAAGCGAGCGCCTGAAGTCGGTGTACGTCGCGCCATTGGCGCCAGTCGTGCACAGATATTTGCTCAACATATGGTTGAGGTAGGTTTGATAGGCTTCGGTGGTGGAGTGCTGGGGCTTTTATGGGCTTGGGGATCACTGTCTATGTTGTCGGCTCACTTTGATCTGGAAGCTGCGCTAACACAGTTGGATCTGACGATGTGGGTGTTAGCACCGACTATCGCTATTGCCGCCGCACTTATTGCAGGGGTATATCCAGCGTGGCGAATATGTTCGACCAATCCTAGCGTTCACCTGAAGAGTCAGTAAAAGGAATTTATTATGTTACAGATTAAACCAATTTTAAGTACGCTAATGCGTAATAAAAGTGGCCCTATACTGCTGCTTATTCAGATAATTCTCTCGGTCGCGATTGTGGCAAATGCCAGCTTTATCATTAGTGAACGACTCACTTTGATGGACAGAGCATCGGGTACGGCTGAAGAGCAAGTTTTTGACTTCCGTCTTTATAGCTTCGATAAAAACATCGATCTTGAGTCTCAAATTCAACGTGATATGCGTGCTATTCGAGACTTGCCCGGTGTTATCGACGCTTCAACAACCAGTATGGTGCCATTAAGTGGCGGTGGCTGGTCATCGGGTTACACCGTCGGAAGCAGCGAAGAAACGGCTAAAGATACAGAAAATACTGCCGTCTATTATGGTGACGAACATATGCTCAATACCTTAGGTGTGGAGTTGATAGAAGGTCGTAATTTCTATGAAGAGGAAGTGCTGACGGGAAGTCCAGATCTTGCGACTCATGGCATAGTGTCAAAAGCATTCGCTAAAGCGACCTGGGGAGATGACACCGCGATTGGAAAAACCATGTATGCAGGGGATTTTGGTAACATGCCAATCAAGGTGGTCGGCGTGGTCGACAAGCTTCAAGGCGCATGGGTTAATAGTGACTCTCTGGATAACAGCGTCATCTTAAACATAAAACTGGTTAATGTGTTTACCAAGGTATTAGTGCGTGCTGAGGTTGGGACTTTAGCTCAACTGAAACAAGAGATAACGACGACCTTGCTTAAAGACAATCGTAATCGTGTTGTTGAAAATTTTACCCTTATTAGTGAGCATCGAAAACGCGTTTACCGTAACCATGAGTTGATGGCGACGGTACTGTCGATGATGGTGATCCTCTTGTTACTTATCACATCACTCGGTCTTGCAGGTATGGTGATGTTCAATATTGAACGTCGTACTAAGCAGATAGGTACCCGCCGTGCATTAGGGGCTAAGAAGCGAGATATTATCAGCTTCTTCCTGGTTGAAAACTATATTATCTGCGTGGTTGGTGGAGTGATTGGTGGTCTGGTTGCGGTGCAATTAGGGCAACAATTAATGACGGTTTATAGCCTGCCTAAACTCGAGCTTATCTACCCGATAGCGACGATAGCAGGACTATTGGTGCTCACGACCATTGCGGTTATTCTGCCAGCCAGGAAGGCGGCAAATATCTCTCCGGCAATCGCAACGCGCAGTGTTTAGTTACTGAGCCTGAAGGAAGAGAATGATATCAATGGGTATTAACCTTTAATTCTCTTTCTTTTTCAGTTAGCTTTAACAGCCGAGCATCTAGATTTCAACAGCATAAAACAAGAATAAAAGCATGGATACGATTCTCATTGTCGACGATAACCAAGCCGTGTGTAATGCATTGGCACTGATGTTAGAGCTTAACGGCTTTAATACGCTCACCTGTCTCTCTCCTGAAGTCGCCCTTGAGCTGATTACATTACATGATATTGTCTTAGTGGTTCAGGATATGAATTTCACACAAGACACCACATCGGGTGAAGAGGGCAAAACCCTATTTTATGCGATCAGAAAGATACAGCCTGAGTTACCCATTGTGCTACTCACTGCATGGACCCAACTTGAGATCGCCGTTGAGCTGGTCAAAGAGGGCGCGGTAGATTACATGGGCAAACCTTGGGACGATGCCAAGCTGTTGACCAGTGTGGGTAACCTGATCTCTCTGCATACCCTATCTAAAGCCAATGCTAAGTTATCAAGAGTCGATAATCAGCGTATGGCGGTAATAAAAGATGCCGATCTATGCGGCATTATTTTTAGTAGCGGTGCGATGCAGCGTTGCGTGGATTTAGCATTACAGATAGCCCGTAGCGATGTGTCTGTATTGGTGACAGGGCCTAATGGTGCGGGTAAAGATAAGCTGGCCGATATTATTCACGCTAACTCAAATTTAAAGCATAAACCTTTTATCAAAGTTAATATTGGCGCATTGCCAATGGAGCTTCTTGAAGCTGAACTGTTTGGCGCAGAGGCAGGGGCATTTACTGGTGCGACTAAAACCCGCATTGGTCGTTTCGAGGCTGCCGACGGTGGCACCCTGTTTTTAGACGAGATTGGTAATCTTCCGCTTTCTGGACAGGTCAAACTGCTGCGAGTGCTGCAAACGGGTGAGTTTGAGCGCCTAGGCAGCCATCAAACCCATAAAGTGAATGTGCGGGTGATAAGCGCAACCAATGCTGATTTGATTGAAGATATCCAGGCTGGACGTTTCAGAGAAGATCTGTTTTACCGGCTTAACGTGATTGAGTTGGCTTTACCTGCATTAAATGAGCGCATAGATGATGTATTGCCTTTAGTCAGCCATTTCGTTGGCGCTGAATATTCCTTGAATAAGCACACTCAACAAACGTTAGAGGCACATCACTGGCCAGGCAATGTGCGTGAGCTTGAAAATGCCTGCAAACGTGCGGTGATATTGGCTGAAAGCAGCCGTTTAACCGCGGATGATTTTGGTTTGATGGATATCACGGCAAAACCGAGCCCCCAGAATGTGACTAATGGCGGCACCGTTTATGGCAGCACAGTGTCTAGTCGCACGGTGCAACCACAAACTCCTCCCGCAGTAGTGAGTGCTGAAACAGCATTTGACCACCGGGTGCCTGTTAGCTCAACAGATGAAAAAGCCGATATTGAAGCGGCATTAGATAACCATAAAGGGGTCATCGCCCGCGTGGCTAAATCTTTAGGGCTAAGTCGACAAGCACTGTATCGACGCATGGAAAAGTATGGCATTGAAAAATAAGCTTCCCTCTGTATTAGCTAGGATCTCGCTGCGAGCTAAGTTGATTGTTGGCAGTGCATTGGCGACGGCTATCGGGCTAATGCTGTCGCTTAGCTTGCTATTATGGTTTGCTGATGCGGATTTATCGCAGGCGATTGCTAAGCAGTTTAATCTGTTGTTGATGATCTTTTTTGCTGCAATAGGCCTGACGATTACAGTGAGTTATGTGTCTTCTCGGCATCTAGCCACAAGTTTAATGGCGCTTGAAGTTGGCCTACTTAATTTTAAAGACAACGACTTTAGTGTCACTCTTCCAGTGGGCGGAGATAAGCAATTGCAGGCGTTGGCGGTATTGTTTAATGACTCGGCAGAAGCGCTGAGAAAAGAGCGCCAATATATTTACCAACGTGAATTACTGCTCGATAAAGTGATCCAAAGTTCGCCTAATGTCATGTTGTTGCTCGATGATGACAAGCGCGTCATCTACGCCAACGATGCCGCAAGGCACTTGTTTAATCATGGGCAGAGAATTGAAGGGATACCGCTCAGTGAGCTGGTGGAGCAGGTTGCCGATGAATTAGGGGCCGCACTTGAAAACCCCAAGGATGGTTTGTTTTCACTGAGCGCCAAAGACAGTGAAGATGAGCTCGAAACGTGGCATCTGTCGCGGGGACAATTTCTACTGAACGGCCAGTTTCATCATCTTGTTTTACTTAAACAGATGACGCGGGAACTCAATCGTCAAGAGGTCGCAGTATGGAAAAAAGTGATCCGAATTATTAGCCATGAGCTTAATAACTCCGTGGCGCCAATAGCCTCAATGGTCAATTCTGGTCGGATAATAACTAAAGATCTTGATGATCCTAAACTCAAACTTATTTTTGATACCATCGAAGATCGTACCAGCCACTTGAGTCAGTTTATTTTCAATTATGCTCGTTTTGCCAAGTTGCCGTTACCCAAGAAAAGTCCCGTAGACTGGCTTAAATTAACCGAACAATTGAAGCAGCATTACTCGTTTTTTCTTGAAAATGAATTACCTAACTCAGTTGTGGAGCTTGATTTGATTCAGATGGAGCAAGTGCTGCTTAATCTGTTGAAAAATGCGCATGAATCAGCTTCTGCTGTCGATAAAGTCAGTTTGTCGATTGTTGATTCTAGCCTGTCGGATGGCACCGAAGGTGTGTACATTGAGGTAAAGGATGAAGGCTCTGGAATGCCACCAGAAGTGCTGCGCCAAGCTCTACTCCCTTTCTATTCCACTAAGCAATCAGGCACGGGCTTAGGCTTGCCATTATGCCGTGAAATTGTAGAAGCTCACGATGGGCGTATAAGCTTGCAAAATCGCGATAAAAAAGGGCTTTGCGTTAGGTTGTGGTTACCTAAACAACGTTAACTATCGAGTTAGGCTTTGGTTTGCTGATTGATGTTTTCGTTGAGCTTACAAGGACCCTTTCTTTTATAAAGAGCAGCAGCGAGCCTCAGTTGCGTCTGCACATGCGCCGACCGCAGGTCATTGGAACCACTATGGGCCGAAGCTAACTCACTTACGCTACAATGCTTGCTAGTCGATTTATTAGACTTAGCTTTTTACCGTAAGAAAAGTCAAAGTCGTGGCGCTTCGCCCACACCCAAGCCAAGGGTCAAAGCGCTTGCGCCCCTTGGCAATCCCTCAGCGCCCCGGCGAAATTTAAAAAGCAAAATTTCCAACGGGGGAGATTTGATTCTGTGATTACAGTTTATTCTGTTTGATAATATCGTTTAATTTAAGGCTTGTGTCTTTAAATTAAAAGCACAAATGCTGAGAGTTTGCGCTTTTCTAATCCAGTGTAGATGCGGCTGAGGCCTTCGAAAACAGGCCAATTATGTTACGGACAGAATTTGGCATTGCCTCCCCTCCTAGAGTTCAGATGTTTAATTGAGCTTACTCATAAGAAGTCGATACTTTCTGCAAAGAGTTTTTTTATTCTAGTAATGAAGATACTCTACCGATAGAAGAAAATGTCACGTTAACTGTATTACAGGAGTAAACAAATGAACCGCAATTTAATGATGTTTGGAGCTGCAATTGTTTTTCTTGCTGGTTGTAGCTCTTCATATAAACACAATGAATTTCAATCACCAGAAGTTAAATTAGATCAAAATTTTGCTGTACTAATTTCAACTCCTGAGAATGGTTGGTACGGTGAAACTGAATATAAACATTCGGGACAAATGACTGCTAATGCTATTAGAAGTGCGTTTTCTAAAAATACTAGAAAAGTCGCTATCACTGCAGATTGCAAAGGGAAAAATTGTTTAGATTCTATAGATTCGAGTCAGTATGGCTACTATGTCGAGCCCATTATTTTGCATTGGGAAGATAGAGCGACTGAGTGGTCTGGGAAGGCTGATAAAGTAGAAATTCAAATCATTACTTATGATACTAAAACAAAAAAAGAAATTGGTAACACGACCTACTCTGGTAAAAGTAAATGGTTAACATTCGGCGGAGATCACCCTCAAGACCTTCTTGAACAGCCCACTCATGAATATATCGGCACTTTATATAAGTAGCTTAAAAATAAATACTTAATCTTGAGTGTGTATTTTTACAGCATAAAAATGAACGTTTATATTTTAAAGCCCAGATACAATAAAGGTCAGCATGTGCTGACCTTTATGTTTCTAACGTTCGCTAGCTAAAGAGGGTGTTTTTAAGCTCGGCTGCGGGGATCTTAAACGGTTCTATTAATCTCGGCGGCCTAATGACTAAGGCGCCTTGGCAATTACTGCAGATGAAATGCATTTTTTCACTACAGCTCTTACAGTAAGTACATTCGAATGAGCAGATATAAGCGATCTCTTTTCGGGCTAGCTTGGTTTTACAGTGTTCGCACTCAGTCTTCATTCTTAACATAAATTCACTCCCTTGAATAACGTCTTTAAGTTTAAATCTACAGCGGTGGTAACAAGGGTTTATCTCTTCCATGAGCTTGTCACATAATATTTAGGCTCTCATGGCATTCCAAAACATGGAAAAGCTCGCCTGTTTGTGGACTACATCTTTCCACCTATCAGGGTGGTCTAGAAAGTACCTTGTCGCGGCCAAGTATTGTCCGTGACAACCTTCTAACATTAATGGTAGTGGATAATTAGCTAAAACGCCTAATTTTTGACCTTGAATTATTAGCTCACCCATAAAGCTAAGGATGCCGTTCATCGCTTGTTGTCTTATCTCTGAAGCGATGGAGGGAGACATTGAATACTGCTGAAAAAACTCCTGCTTTAGCGGGTTTTCTATTGCCCAATCAATAGCAACTTGCCACAGGTGTTCTGCATCAAGCTTTAGATCCCCTTCACTGCTCATTTTTGACTTGATTGCAGAAGCAAACTCTTGTTTTATTGAGATAAAAAGATGGTTCATCAATACATCTTTTGACGCAAAATGGTGAAAAAGCGTCCCGGTAGCGACCCCTGCCGTTTTGGCTATTGAGGCGGTAGACGTCGCATAAAACCCCTGGCTGACAAACAGTGTCAGCGCAGTGTCTAATATGGCTTGTTTTTTATCTATTCGGCTCATAAAAGCGATTACCTTGGTGTTTAACGCAAGAAGAATTTTACTAATAGGGTTTGTAACCAGCCGCCATAAGGAGGGTGGATCAGTTTACCGGTATTAAAATACTTACCGCGTTTAAGGATGGTTTTAGCATGGCTAAATGTTTGAAAGCCTTCTTTACCATGGTAATGCCCCATACCTGAAGGACCAACACCGCCAAAGGGGGCATCTTCTGCAGCAACATGAAATACCGTTTCATTGATACAAACACCTCCCGAATGGGTATGGGTCATGACTTGTTGCTGGGTATTTTTATCGAAACTCATCAAGTACAGCGCTAAGGGACGCGGACGTTGATTGATGTAGCTAATTGCTTCTTGCAAATTGTTATAAGGGATAACGGGTAATAGTGGGCCGAATATCTCATCTTGCAGTAACAGCATGTCATCGGTTGCGTCAGTGATAAGCTGAGTTGGCACTTTTTGATGTTCGATGTTAATCGCTTCATCATTGGCACTCATCACGGTAGCACCTTTGGCTTTAGCGTCTTCGAGAACCAGCATTATCCGGTCAAATTGGCGTTGGTTAATAATGCTGCCGTAGTCTTTGTTGTCACTGACTTGGCCATACATTTTGATGAATTTACGTTTGTAGGCTCGCACAAAATCGTTAAGTTTTTCGCTTGGAACCAATACGTAATCAGGCGCAACACATATCTGCCCAGAGTTGAGACACTTACCATAGATCATCCGCTCTACCGCAGTGTCCATGTCGATATCATCGGCAACAATCACCGGTGACTTTCCGCCAAGTTCAAGGGTCACTGGCGTCAGGTGTTGTGCCGCACTGCGCATTACGTGGCGGCCGACGGTGGTTGAACCGGTAAATAGTAGGTGGTCAAACGGCAGCGATGAAAACTCGGCGGCGACATCGGCTTCACCTTCAATGCAGGCAACATGGTTTTGATCAAAAATACTGGCAAGCATTGCGGTGAGAACGGTATTGGTTTCTGGGGTAAATTCAGACAGTTTTATCATCGCTCTGTTACCGGCAGCAAGTGCAGTGATAAGCGGGCCGACAGACAACATGATAGGAAAATTCCACGGTACAATAATACCGACAACGCCAAGTGGCTGGTATTGCACTTTAATACTGGCTGGAGCCAGTAATAATCCCGCATGACGGCGGCTTGGTTTCATCCACTTTTTCAGATGCTTTATGCTGTAATTGATATTGTTAACACAGGGCATGATGTCAGAAATAATGCTGTCATCCACTGAGCGATGACCATAGTCCCGATTCAATGCTTGTACTAGCTGCTCTTGATAGCTCAAAATTGCTTTTTTAAGACTTTTCAGGTGCTCGATTCTTGCTTCATAAGAGGGAGAAGGGTCTGCAAGGTAGTGGGTACGCTGATTGACTAAGACTTGAGACAGAGGCAATGCTGTTTGGGCTTGAATAGGCATGTTCATTTACGAAGCTCCTGAGAGTATGTTAATTAACCGACTGATTAGTCGGTCTGATGGTAATCCACTTTTGTGAAAAGGTCAAATATTCGTTTACTTTGTGAGCGAGATCAACTCGGCTTCGCTAAACTTCACTAGAATGAAATATGGACTGTTTTGAAGATTGCTCTTTAACGCTATCGTTAAAAGCCCTCTTTAATAGCTAACCTCTAAGGAGATTAAGGTGAGTGATAAAAGACACGGAATATCAATTGGAATTGAGCGCTTAGATAACCAGTTCTATTTGAACTTGGTTGCGAAAGGCAAGCTTACACATCAAGACTATCAATATATGGTGCCACTGCTTGAATCCGCTTTAGCGGGGGTTGAACATCCTGAAATCAATGTCCTCGCCGATTTGACCGAACTCGATGGCTGGGAATTAAGAGCGGCATGGGATGATCTTAAGCTAGGCTTGGCCCATGGACGTGCTTTTAAAAAGATAGCGATTGTCGGAGAGGGAAATTTGCAACAATGGATGGCGAAAATTGCAGATTGGTTTACCCCTTATGATGCTAAGTTTTTTGAGAGCACTACTGAAGCACATCAGTGGTTAAAAGACTAAGATTAACCTTGTTATCGTTAGGCGTGCTGCATCTGTGCTAACGGACTAAACAACGTTTGGAGGAATTAGTTATGCGTACTCGTCAAATATTATGCCCAACAGACTTTTCTGAAACGGCCTCTCATGCGCTTAAATATGCGATTGAAATGGCTAACCTTTACCATGTCGGATTGCGACTTGTTCATGTCATTGATCAGCCTGTAGGCTTAGAGAACTACCAAATACTCACTGTTACACCAGAAGAGCTAGCTCAAAGTATGGAGGAATCTGCTGCAGCGAAAATGCATTCGTTGCTGTCAGATCTTAAGAGTGAGCTGTCAGTGGAAAGTGTTATACGCCATGGCGTAGCGTCCGAGCAGATCCTTAAAGAGGCGGATGTGTCAGAAGCTGGCATGATAGTTATTGCTAGCCATGGTCGTTCAGGGCTGGCACACTTTCTACATACTAATGTGGCTGAAGCGGTGGCTAATGGCGCTATATGCCCGGTGTTGGTGGTGAAGTAACTAATAAGGTTAGCATTGCGGCTAAGGTGTTAAATTCGATTAAGGAGTCGCTATGCGATCTCGTCAAATATTATGTCCTACAGACTTTTCTATCACGGCGTCGCATGCGCTAAGTTATGCGGTGGAAATGGCTAATTTATATGGGGTTGGTGTTCGGTTGTTACACGTAGTGAGTGAACCATTCAGTGATCATCATTATGGGCTAGCGGTAGAATCTGCTGCTGAACTTGAGCAACAGATAACCTCGTTTGCGACTGAAAGCTTAATGAAAATTCAGCTCGAAGTGCAGCAAGAGCTTAATGCAGGGCTGACCGTTAAAACCGTTATTCGCAGTGGACTGGTACTAAGAGAAATTCTGGCAGAAGCGGAGGAAGGCGAGATTGGTATGATTGTTATTGCGAGTCATGGACGACAGGGGATTTCGCATCTGCTCAATCCCAATATCGGCGAAGCTTTAGCTTATAAAGCAAAGTGCCCAGTATTAGTGGTTAAATAAGCCCTTTTGCGTGGATTAGAACGTATGCTATTTAGCGCTTAAAAGCTCGATCCTGGCTGAGTTAAAAAGGCTATTTCGGCTTCAGTAGAGCTGCGTTCTAAAATTGCATTACGATGTGGATAGCGACCAAACTGCTCAATAATAGCCTTATGTCGACGCTCAAATTCGAGATTGCCTTGCGCAGCTTCACGACTGAATAATCGCATCGCAACCTCATGTATCGGCAGTGACTCACTGTGCATATATGGCATTAATAAAAACGGCACTTGCTTGGCTTTCAGTTCGCTATCACTATTTAAGGCGACTGCCTCTTGTGCTAATACTAGAGCAATAGGGTCCGCGGCAAAAGATTGCGGTGTGTCTCGGTAGATATTACGCGAGAATTGATCTAACACGATAATCTCGGCAAGACGCCCCTCTGGAGTCGCTCGCCAATGGTAGAGTTCACCGGCCATGGCTTGAGTTAGAACACCTTCGAATCGCTGCTTAATCAAAGCGTCAAACTCTGTGTCTTTTACCCACCATAGTTTCGGCTCAATTTCTTCAAACCAAAAGGTCAGGATGGTATTGGGTGTCACAGGCGTCTGCTCTGCTAATGGATGACTGTTTTGTGGGCTCATAATTATATCCAGTTGCGGTGATCATTGTGAATAAGCGTAAGAGAGCGCTCGGCGATATGGCGGGCATCTTCTACTGTTATATAGGGTAGCTTAATATTGCCACTGGCCAGCCCAATTTCTAAATTAGCCAGCTGACTACGTTTTTGATTCGGGCTTTGGGTAATGGCGACATGCTGCACTTTGGTTAATGCGATAAGTTGCCAGCTATGGCCCAATAGACCAGAATGGAACCAAAGATTATCACCTTCTATTACATAGCCATATTGGCGATATCTAAGGTAGATCCCTAAGCAAAAAATACTTGCACCGACCCACAATATCTCAGCGAAAATATCCAAACCGTGGAAATAAGTATTGATGGCCGGAACTAATAAAGGCAACCAGCCACGGCGCCAAAACCAACCTAGGTTGATATGTTGATAGCGATGGGGTAACTGGGTTGATGTCGCTTCAATACCTTTAAGCTTGGGGAGTAGCTCAAGAATATTATTGCGATTCATTGATGGCACTAACATATTGTTACTGCCTCGATGCTCAACTTCATGACCTTTTACTTGTTGAAAATACACGGTCCATAATTTAAAAAGTCGACCCACTAGTGGCTGATAAAACTTAACCACCTGAATACGCTTTATAGCCAATGCATCGTTTTGTTTGGCGATGATGCCACCAGTGCGATGTAACGTATTGCCACTGCGGGTTAAGCGATAAGGAGAGTATTTAAGGACTGCGGACGCTATAGAGAGCAATGAAAACAGTAAGTAGAATAGCGTCAACGCAAACATCGCGAATGCCAACTGCAACACCATGCTAACGGCTATATTGGTATCATACCAAGCCCAAAATGATTGCATCGATTGCAGGTTTTCCATCGACTCCCAATCTAGTTGGCCAAAAATAGGCCCAAGAATAACGGCCAACCAAATTGCGTTATTTTGATATAGGCCAAATAGCACTAACTCTTTTAGGCTTTTACGAGCAACGATATTGTGTTGATTCTCTGAATCTTCATTGGAGATAGCCTCTGTGTTAGCGGTTTGGCTGTGCTGATCCTGCTCTGCCATTAAGCGCTTTTTTAACGCTAATGCCTCTTTGTAATCGAGTGCTGAAAGCTCAGCTTCATTGCCTTTTGAGCCTGCTGTTTCAACCACAATGCTATAAAGCCCCATTGGGCGAAAATATAATGGCTGCTGTAAGCGCACATTTTGAATTTTATTGAAGGGGATCTCATCGACTTTTTTAAAGATGACACCGTGTTTAATATTGAGCTTATCCTTGTCAATTTTAAATCTAAACTTTAGCCATTGCAGCACACTATAAATAAGAATACTCAAAACACTCAGTACGGCGACCACAATCACCCAGGGGCTACTGAATCCTTGATTCCAACCAGTGTAAACCACAGGGATTAATGCATAGCCACTGCTAAAGACTTGTTTAATAGCAAACAGGGTAAAGCTAATAACAGACCAAGCCGACAGCGATGACCACTGTGAAAACTTATTGGTCATGATGAGCCTCTGCTTGTTTAGCGGTGGCCTCTGGGCTTATAGCATCTGCTGTTACAGCATCAGCCTCAACACTCACATTTTCAACATCAGTCGCTTCAGAACCAGCGGTAATCGTCTCAACGTCAGAGGTCTGAGGATCGGCTAAATGTACCTTCGCCGCTTGAGCAAGTAGGTGTTGGCGCAGATGTTCAGCAGTATGTTGCTCAATACCTGGGAGTTCTATTTCAGCACTGCCACTGCCAGCACTAAAGCACTTTAAGGTGAACAGGTTAAAGTGTCTCTCTAGTGGGCCTTGAGAAAGGCTGACGTGTTGCAGCCGAGAGTAGGGTAAGGACGTACGTTGTTGCCACCACAAACCTTGCTCCATAATAAACTCATGCTCACAAACCGCGTAGCTAAGCTTTTTTGCTTGTAAATACCTCAGGTAGGTAATACTGCTAAGTAACAGTAATAGCGTGGTTAACACCACAACAGCCATTACGACACTCAATGCAGCAGGTAAAATAATGCCTAAGGTTGCACCACTAAAGATAATTACCGCGACAAATAAGGACTCATAAAGCACCTGTGTATAGTGACGCTCATCAATGGGCTGCAGTGGGATTTGGTCGAACCCTTGCCACTGTGCTTGGCTGACAGTGTTATGCTGCTGGTAATCTGAGTGCTGTTGATTCAAAGCGCTCATTTGTTGGTTTTGGAGATCAGCTGTTGCAGTATCAGCTTTAGCTGCTGAAGATGTTGTATCAGTAGCCAAGTGTGAATTTTCCATTTCATTACTCATTATATGACGTATGTAAGACGCAGTTCCTCAATCGACTATATCAGTATGCGGTGATAAATCACCAGCCTGAGACATATTTGGCTACATTTTGTTTTAGAGATCAAAGGCCATATAATACAAATTAATTACCTTACTGCTTGAGCGATATACATGAACACTGAAAAAGTGGCGTCAAAACAGCAAATAGCCTTTTATCGAAAGCTCTACATCGCTTATCAGATTGAGCATGAGCAGCACAATTTACTGTCGCTGCATAAGCTGACAAGTATGCCCCGCAGAACCCTGCAAGATGCCATCGCGGCTTTTACCGATCTGGGTATCGAGTGTGAATTTGTACAAGATGGTGAGCGTAATAACGCTGGCTACTACCGAATTAATGACTGGGGGCCGATCAACCGAGTTTGGGTTGGCGAACACTTGGCGTTAATTGAAGCCGAACTGGGGTAACTTTACTTCAAAATTATGCTGGCGACAGTGCTCAACACTGAGTGGCTTGGTTAAGCCTCACAAAAGGTACAATTCAGTGATTAATGGTTGATTAATCGCTGAATTGTACCTTTTTTGCTTTCTATCTGGTTCGGAGAGCGTTTATCGGAAGCCCTTTAAGCAAGCATTCAATATTTCACCACTGCAGTGGCACACAACATTTTACGGTTAACACTTCAACTCTGTACTAACCGCGGTAACCAATACGTGGTAATTAACGTTTTGCCAGCGCACAGCTAGTGCAAAATTAACTGCGATTAATTAAGGTCAAATTAACTGTTACTGATTAAACTTCGCGATCCTTGTGCATTAAGGGATAATCAGCTTCTTTTACACATCTATTTTCGTTCTACTTGAGGGAACTGTAAGTGCTCGCCAATGTCTCCGTTTTACAATCAAAGTTAAAATTAATTGATAACAGCAAAGCGTTTCAGGGCTTTGTTATTTTCGTCATCTTAGTGTCAGCATTGTCGATTGGCGCGCACACATATCACCTGCCAAATTGGATGGAGAAGGGATTACTGCTGCTAGATATTGGCATCACGGTGTTCTTTGCGATTGAAATTATCATCCGTTTTCTCGCCAGTGATGGCCCGAAACGTTTTTTCAGTAGCGGCTGGAACATCTTCGATACCATTATTGTTATAGGTAGTTTAATTCCGGCTGGTGGTTCGGCCATCTTGCTGGCAAGACTACTGCGTATTTTCAGAGTATTACGCTTAGTGTCGATGATCCCAGAGCTTAGAATGCTGGTGAATGCATTGTTTAAAGCTATACCGAGAATGGGTTACATCGCACTCTTGATGTTCGTGATTTTTTATATCTACGGCGCTATCGGTAGCATGTTGTTTGCGGATATCAACGACTTCTTATGGGGCGATGTGTCAGTGGCGATGTTAACCCTGTTTAGGGTATCGACTTTTGAGTCTTGGACGTCGGTGATGTACGAAACCATGGCGGTCTACCCACTGAGTTGGATCTATTATTTAAGCTTTATCTTTCTGACTGCATTTGTTTTTTTGAATATGATGGTGGGCGCGGTGCTGGATGTGATGACGCAAGAAACCGCAGCCATGCGCGCTGAAGAAGAAGCAGAGTTAAGCGATGATGAAAAGCCTGCTAGTGTTGCGGACGTCGCTGAGCTTAAAGTACAAATCGAAGAGCTGAAATGCTTACTATTGCAGAGGGCGGGCTAACTTCGCCGTTCATATTTTTTCATATAGTTAATTTTTTGGTTAACAACTACTGCCAAAGTTATTAATAACTTGGGAGTAACCTTTGTCTCAAATAACATAACGAGATGATGAATATGAAAACTGCACACGCTTTAATGTTTGTAAGCTTAGCGGCTACGACCATGGGAACTGCATTTGCTGCTGACAATAATGACCTGTTTGGTGGCCAGCTCAGTGGTAACGTTAAGTTTGCCTCTGATTATGTTTTCCGCGGTGAGTCTGAAACGATGGATGGCGATGTTCCCGTAGTGCAAGGCACGTTAGGTTGGGGCAGTGATGAGGGTTGGTATACCGGTGTTTTTGCATCAAACGTCAAGTTTGCCGATCCTAACCTAGAGATTGTCACTGCGCCTTACATCGGTAAAGCTGGTGGCTTCGGTGATAGCGGTTTTACTTACGACGTGATGGTGTTTTCATATCTTTATCCCGGTGCATCATATTCTAACTACACCGAATTATGGATTAAAGTCGGTAAGCAATTTGGTCAAGCGAATGTCACGCTAGAAGTGACTCCCACTCTTGATGATTGGTTTGGTGTTGATGGTTGGCAAGGGGTTAACTACGCCGTGCATCCAAGTTATGACTTTAATAACGGCATTAAAGTATCTGGATCAATGGGCTACCAAGACCTAGACGGTGAAGGTGCTGAAGGTTGGACACACTGGAACTTGGGTGTCGAAGCGAGCTATGTCGGTTTAGTCTTTGATCTTCGTTACCACGGAAGTTCAGTTGATAAGTCACACTTAGTCTATGGCACACAAACTGAGATCTTTGATGATCGCGTTGTCTTTGGCTTAAGTAAGAGTTTCTAAGCCTACCGAACCTATATTGAAAAGCCGATTCTACAGAATCGGCTTTTTTGTTATTGAAGCTGAAACCAAGACCTCTTGCGGCAGATTGAGATCGCTGTAAGTGTATTAGCGGCTAATTATGTATATGATGTGGCGTTAAGAGCGATAAAGCGGTTATTCGCATGCCGCTGTTAGATAAATAAATGCGTGTTGGTTGAGGTGATGTATGGGCTACAGAGTGCTAGTTGTCGATGACGAAGCGGTCATTCGGGCTAGATTAAAAGGCTATTTTGAGAAAGAGGGCTATCAAGTCCTTGAAGCTCAAGATGGTGAGCAGATGTGGTATGAATTTAATCGCCAGCATATTGATTTAGTGATGCTCGACATTAACTTGCCCGGAACCGATGGCCTAAGCTTGGCGCGTGAACTACGCAGTCGCGGCGATGTAGGGATCATACTGGTGACTGGCCGTGATGAGACCATCGATAAAATTGTTGGTTTAGAGATGGGCGCCGATGACTACGTGACCAAACCCTTTGAGTTAAGGGAGTTGCTGGTGCGGGTTAAAAACTTATTGTGGCGTATCTCTTTGGTTCAAAAAGCGATTACTGAGAGTAGCGCACAAGCTGATCCCAATGACAATATTATTGCCTTTAATGACTATGTATTAGAGCTCAATAGCCGAAAACTGATTTGCAGTGGTGAGATTATTAAACTCACTAAAGCAGAGTTTGAACTATTGACTGCTTTTGCTCTTCACCCACAGCAAGTGTTGTCGCGCGACCGATTAATGCAGCAAACCAGTCACCGTAATCAGGACGTTAATGATCGCACTATCGATGTGATTATCAGACGCCTGCGCAACAAGTTATCTCCAGAGTTATTTGTCACCGTACATGGCGAAGGTTATCTGTTTGCCGCGAAGGTGAAAGACTAGGGGCTGTTAATATTTCACGGTTTTACTTGCCGCAGTTTATAGGCTCCGTTAGGTATTAATTTTCTGGGTTTACTCGATAGATAGGGTAATAGTCGGCCGGAGCTAAGCTGGTTTTTAACACCTGTGGATGAATATTTCCAATGACTTGGCTTTGTATTTTGGGACCAATATCGCCAAAGGGTTTAGCACCTTGCAGTTCCCTCACTACAACGTCAATGGCAAGCATGCCTTGCACGACGACCAAATCATCGTTACTGAACTCAACCCGCTCCCGATAGATCCCTCTGAGTATTGCGGGGGACAGATAGCTGCTGACTAATTTGACCTTATGTTCAAGCTGGTACTGCTTTAAAATTGAAACGCCCGCCTCGATAGCGACTGCGCTACCCAGAATATACTGCGGCGTTTGTGTCTTTAATAACGCCTCCATTTCATCGCGATATAAGTTGCGATTGTTATCAGCGTGACGTACTGCTGATATACTGACTTTACTGCCGATTAGAGCCGCTGTTAACCCTTGCTCAACCAAACCACTGCCACCTTGTTTATCGGGGCCGGCAAGTAGCGCGACTTGGGAACTGACTTGGGTGGTTTTATCTGTTTGCTGGCGAATAAATTGCCCTGCTTGAAAGCCCATTTGATACCAGTTAACGCCTACCCGTGTGGTGACCTGTTTATGGTCAAGGCGATTGACCAGCGCAATAATAGGTTTGTTAATAGGTGGCTTGTAAAATTCAAGTAGATCAGGGCGAACTCCCCCGAGTAATATGGCATCAAAATTGTGCTTCATGCAGTTATCGAGTTGGCTTAATTGTTTATCTAAGCCGTAATAGCTACCTGCTTCAAATAGTTCTACATGCAGTTTTAACTTCTTTGCTTGTTGTACTAGGCCATAGTTAATACCGGTCCAATAACTGTCTTTTAGATGAGGCATTAACACACAAATACGCCAGTCTTTTTTAGCGTTAGTCAGCGGCGTATATTGCACCTCTGTGCTGTGTTGGATTTTGTTATCGAAAGGCAATCTTTGTTCAAGTGACCAAGAGGGCACCGATATGGCCGCTTCCGCAAATGGACTGGCAAGCAATAGTGCGAGTAATACTTTTACCCACAATTGGAATGGTTTTGCCATAATTAACATACCCTTGATTCATGTTATATCAATTGCATTAAGTCAGCGTTGAAATCCAGCCTATGGGGAGCGTTCAGACATTGCACTTCTGCTTTCGTCGGCTCACAAAGGATTAACCATTATCTGGTCAAGGCGTCTTGAATTGAAAAGCTTGAGTGTTTCTGAATTGACTACCTATTTAATGCAATTGGTATTAATGTGTGAGTCAATATTGTAACAGCATAACGTAAAAGAGTGAGTGCTTTGTATTTGACTCCATCATCGCGACCCAGACTATCTTTATCAAGAAAGAGCCTTATAGGTCGCCTAATGCTGGCCTTTAGTTTATTGGCACTGCTGTTATTGCTGCTGGTGACGTTAGGCAGCTTAAGTTTGCACTGGGTACAGCAAGCCGATAAATACCTTTACGATAAAGCACTACCAGCATCAGAGGCGGCGCGTCAGTTGGTATTATCAAGTAATGCATTGGCCGAAAATGCCAAATTACTTGGACAATCTGAGTTTGAGTCTCAGCGGCAGTTGGTCGGTCGTAAACTGTCGATTAATAGCGCCGCAATGCTTAACGCGATTGGTGCGTTAAAAGCCTTGAATGTAAACTTTGACTTAAGCCTTGAACAGAGTGCATCGGATATCATTCTCGATTTGTCGCGTCTTGGAGAGCAAGTGGGACAGCGGATTTTGGCGGCTTATCAATTACAGCTCCAAGGTAAAGCGCTGGTGGACGCGTCAAACGAAAGCACTGACTTGTTATTGGCAGAGTTAGCCATCGTTGACTCGGGTATCTTATCCAAAATCAGTTTGGCATATCCGCAAGCCGTGGGAGTAGAGCAAACCTCAAAGTTGCTCGATACCTTGATTGAACAAGATCTCGATATTCAAGAGCGCCTGAATCGTGCCCTTAAAATTGTGCATAATATTGCTTTGATGGGGCAAGTGTTTCAATCTCCAGAGTTAGATAGTGGCATTTTTAATTCGTTAGCTAAAAACGATAGTCAGCTGAGAGAACTCGGGGTATCCATTTCAGGTTTGAATGATCCTGCATCAGATGCTGGATTACGCTACTTTGCATCCTTGACCAGCTTATCTAATATTATTCGTGACCCTGTAAGATCGAAAGCTTTTGCAAGACAAGTCCGTATTTTACAGACGTTGCCCCAGAGTATATTGCTGCAAAAACAACACACTCAACTAAATCAAGCGCAAGAGTTAAAACTACAAGCCCTTACCGATAAATTAGATGCGCTAAATGGTGCCGTTGATACGGCGATGAACATTCAACGTGTGGAAGCTGATAAGGCCAGAGTCGATTATCTTAATCAGCTGAGTTGGTCTAAGGTGAGCTTGTTGCTGACAGGCTTGTTGATGCTGCTGGTTATCGCCTTTGTTGTCTACAAAGTGATCTATCAAGGCATAGCACTCAAACTCAATGCGGCCACAACCGCATTGGCGCAGTTGAGTCTTGGCAATACTGCTGTGACCATCGATACTGAAGGTGATGATGAATTAGCGGCAATGGCCAGCGCGATTAAAGCCTTTAAGCAGAAGACCGAACATAACCTTAAACTACAAGCCGAACTACGTGATACTGCTACAGAGCTGTTTGAACATAAACAAGCATTGGAAGCCACCGTTGAGGCGCGTACATTAGAGCTGGCTGAGGCCAATGTTCAGCTAGATAAAGAAGCCAAAGGGCATGTATTAGCCCGTGATATGGCAGAGCAGGCTAACCAAGCAAAGTCATTATTTTTGGCCACTATGAGCCATGAAATTAGAACACCGTTAAATGGTCTGCTTGGTACGTTAACTTTGCTTGGTCACTCAAAACTACCGCCATCACAACGGCAGATGTTGGCATTATCACAATACAGTGGAACGCTGTTGCAAACCTTGTTAAACGACATATTGGATTTCTCCCGCCTTGAGCAAAGTAAGCTGGCTAATGAGCCTCGAGCTGTGGATCTTGCTGAGTTACTCGATGAAGTTACAGCCATTATGCTTGCTGGCGCAGGTTTGGCTGGCCTGACATTAGTGGCAAACTATAAAAACCTGCCAAAGTGGGTCTATTTAGACGGTCCAAAATTACGTCAAGTACTGTTTAATTTGTTGGGTAATTCCATTAAATTCACTCCGCAAGGCACTGTTGAATTGAGCGTGATGGTTGAACAAGGTGCACTGGCCTTTAAAGTACAAGACAGCGGTGTAGGCATTGATTGCAGTGCCATGACAAAACTCTTTAAAGCCTACAGTAACGAGCCCAGTAAAGGCCGCGATCGTGGTACAGGACTCGGGCTTGCTATCAGTAAACAGCTGGTCGAACTTATGAGTGCGGGTGCTGAAGCCTCAAAGGCTTTATGGGTAACAAGCCAAGTTACTCAAGGCAGTAGCTTTGGTTTTTCATTACCGCTTACAGAGTGCGTGGAACCTGATATGGCCCAGCAGCTACAAGCCGTACTTGTTAGCTCTAAACGGGTGTTGGTGGTGGAAGATAACAAGATTAATGCGATGGTTGCGCAAGGGTTTTTAGCACATCTTGGCCATGATTCCGTGTTAGCGACTAGTTGTGAGGCTGCAAGGCAGGCCTACACAACTATAAGTGCCAGTGATTACGATGCGGTGATGCTTGATATTCAACTCGGCGATGGCTCGGGGATGACTCTGCTTGAAGAGTTACAGCAGATAAATGCACAGATAGGCCATTCTCTGCCGATCGCGGCCTTTACCGCTCAACTGCAAGTAGAAGATATGGAAAATTATCAACAGCAAGGCTTTGATTTGGTGTTAATGAAGCCGCTTGATATGAAGGCGTTAACGGCTTGGCTTGGACGAGCAAAAGAGATTGATGAATTGAATGCTACGCCCGAGGCGGCATCGCAAACGACAGCTATTGCACCACTGCTCGAAACTGCGCCCGGATCTAAGGCTATGCCAAATGTGAACTTAGCACTATTAGATGGCACGCTGCTAACGCAAGATATGAGTTACTTAGGTAAAGAGGCTGTGGTTGAGCTATTTGAGCTTTACCGTGGTTCTAGCCAAGCACATATGGCAACTTTAGCGGCAGCGCCTAAGGATTTCGAGCGAATATTACATGCACTAAAAGGCAGCAGCGCCAGCATGGGGTTAACGCAACTGGCAACGACATGTGGTGATATCGAACAATTAAAAGTAACGGCTGAAGAGTACCTGCAGCAACATCAACAGTTGTTAGCGTTATGGCAGCGCTCGATGGAGGCATTATCATTGTGGCTAGACGAGCAGGAAGAAGCGCAGTAGAACTGTTAGTTAAAGGCGCAGACATAGAAGATATTTGTTATCAAAGCATTCAGGGTTCCTCATCTCAGCAGATTAAGATGTTTACCCTTACCAAGGCTAAGCGAAGCTGACAGCGGTACACTCATACTATATTGACGAACACGACTATCCCCGTTCTACCTGAATCCTGCATCTTCAAGTAGAATGGTATATAAAGTGAGTGCAGCTAAATAGAGCGGGTACTATTGCTACGAGGATGACTTTAGAGCATCAAGCATCTGAACTGAGTTTAGTCGTGCGGCTAAACTGAAAGCTATGCGACATTGGTAATGATTTTCAATTTTTATAGTATCTCTTCATCTTTTATGAATAAAAGCTTTACAATATCTCAAAGTGCTGTAAAGTACGCCTTGCTCTGGCATACAGAGTTATTAATGAAACATCAAGTAAAAGTAAAGCTTCAGATTCTGCGTTATCGTTGTATCATCTGTGTTTCCCTTAGCTTCATCGTAACATTTAATAATTCAAGCTCTCAGCACATCGCACTTTCGCGATAGATTTATTAATTCTCCACTAAATATAAGGGACATAAAATGTCTAACTCAACTACTGGCATCGTAAAATGGTTTAACGAAGACAAAGGTTTTGGCTTCATTACTCAAGACAATGGCGGCGCTGACGTATTCGTACATTTCCGCGCTATCACTTCAGAGGGTTTCAAGACTCTTGCTGAAGGCCAAAAAGTTTCTTTCGACCTAGAGCAAGGCCAAAAAGGCCCACAAGCAGCTAACGTAGTTGCTATCTAGTCGAAAGTCGACACAAAGAGTTTAATTACTGTTTGAGTCAACTTTAAATAATTGAAGAAAAGTTAAATTTTCTTTAGTTATTAAAAAAAGCGAACCTTTAGGTTCGCTTTTTTGCGTTTAAAAGAAAATAATTCTGTTCTAATCCCCATTAGATTAAATAGGTCGTCAACTCAGCCACATTCACCCATTTTCAAATCAAAGCGCATCGGTGAGACTGCAGTGGTTCAATGAAAAGCAGAAGTGAAAACCATGAGCTATTGCTACTGAATACACAGATGCTTAATGCAATTGGTATAATACGTATAAAAAAGCAAATGAGTCAGAATAAAAAGAGGGTTGTGAGCTAGCTTGAAGCTAGTATCGGCTTGGCGGTATGTGTTCAGTGGTATGTGTTGATAAACTTTGCTGTAGACGGCAGCCAAAATCTACTCTTGCCTATATTCCACGTTGTCATATAGTCGTCCCAGAATTGACCCTCGAATATTATCCTTACTCTCGGCACCTATTTCTCGTCCTCAAATTACTTGATTTTACTCTGTCTAAATGGACATTATCTGCGATATTCCCTTCTTTATTAGCCTGTCATTGCGACTATTATCGGCTTGTCTTTTTGACATTGATAGTGTTTATTTGACACTTTTTTGCATTGTCATATTTACACTCCCATTAGATTTGATTTTGTCATTATCTAATTATTTCAATGAATTAACTTTTTGGCATGGTTAGTGCAATTACTCAAGTAGAAGATTTAATTTATTTAATATTTTAGGGTGTAACTAATGACAATTCATGTGAAAAACAACATTCATTGGGTCGGTCAACGCGATTGGGAAGTGCAAGACTTCCATGGTACTGAATATAAGATGACCAGAGGCACGAGCTATAACAGTTACCTCATCCGTGAAGAGAAGACAGTATTAATCGATACTGTTGATCATCGTTTTAGTCATCAGTTTGTGCAAAATTTAGAGATGGAAATTGATCTTAATACTATCGATTTTATCGTGATGAACCATGCGGAAGAAGATCACTCCGGCGCATTAACCGCATTACTGGAAAAAATCCCCGGCACGCCCATTTATTGCACCGAAGCGGCTGTTGATTCGATTGTAGGTCACTACCACCATCCAGAGTGGAACTTTAAAATTGTTAAAACGGGTGATAGCGTAGATATCGGCAATGGTAAGAAACTCATCTTCATTGAAGCACCTATGCTGCATTGGCCTGACAGTATGATGACTTACATGACCGAGGACGCGGTGTTATTTAGTAACGATGCCTTTGGCCAGCATTACTGCGACGAGCATCTATTTAACGATGAAGTGGACCAGAATGAGCTTAAGGAGCAGTGTCTTCGCTATTACGCAAATATCTTAACTCCATTTAGCAGCCTGGTGACCGCTAAGATCCACGAAGTATTAAGCTTTAATGTACCTGTGGACATGATTGCTACTTCTCACGGTATCGTTTGGCGTGACAACCCTACGCAGATCATTCATCAATACCTTGAGTGGGCTGATAGTTATCAAGAAGATAAGATCACCATCTTTTACGATTCAATGTCGAACAACACACGCATGATGGCTGATGCCATTGCTCAAGGTATCCATGATGTGGACCCTGGCGTAGCGGTAAAAGTCTTTAATGTCTCAAAGCATGATAAGAACGAAATTTTATCGCATACCTTCCGATCAAAGGGTTTATTGGTAGGTTCATCGACAATGAACAATGTGATGATGCCAAAAATTGCAGGCATGCTTGAAGAGATCACCGGCTTAAGATTTAAAGGTAAAAAAGCCGCTGCGTTCGGCAGTTTTGGTTGGAGCGGCGGTGCGGTCGATCGTATTCAAACTCGCTTAATGGACGCGGGTTTCGAAACGGCCCTTAGCTTGAAAACTAAGTGGCGTCCAGATGGGAATGCGATGCGAGAATGCCGTGAACATGGCCGTCAAATTGCTAAGCAGTGGGCGTTACATCCATTGGTCGATGCGCCTGCTATAAATCAATTTGCTAAGGCTGTAGCTGTGGATGAGAAAGCTGAAGCTAATAAGCCTGTAGCCAGCTTGTCTGAGCAACCACAGCAAGCAGCGGTTGCCAATAACAAAGATGCTGAGCATGATTCTGATTGCCAATGTATGATTTGTACCGTGTGTAATTGGGTTTACGATCCTGCTATTGGTGAGCCAAACCAAGAAATTGAACCCGGTACTCCTTGGTCTGATGTTCCTGAGTACTTCCTCTGTCCTGAGTGTAACTTGGGAAAAGACGTGTTTATTGCACACAAGGTTTAGTCGACGTATTTGAGGAAGTAGTAATGACAGCACCGATTGTAATCATTGGCAGTGGTTTCGCCGCCTATCAGTTAATAAAGAACATACGCAGGCAAGATGTTAGTTTGCCTATTCAGGTTTTTACCGCTGATGAAGGTGATGAGTACAACAAGCCAGATTTAAGCCATGTATTTTCCAAGCAGCAGGATGCAAATGCATTAATCACCTTGTCTGCAGCTGACTTTGCTGTGCAGTATCAGGTTGAATTATTTGCCAACACACGGGTGGAACAAGTTGATACTAAAACGCAATCTCTGTTAGCTAATGGGCAGAGTTATCAATATTCTAAGCTAGTCTTTGCAACAGGCGCAACCGCGTTTGTACCGCCAATAAAAGGCGATGCTGCAGTGGATATTGTCACTCTAAACAGTTTATCTGAGTACCGAGCTTCACAGAAAAAGCTAACCACGGCTAATCGCATATTGATAATGGGCGGCGGCTTAATTGGTGCTGAGCTGGCTATGGATCTACAAACGAGCGGCAAAAAGGTGATTGTTGTTGAACCTAATAGTCGATTACTCGCAAATGTAGCACCAGATTTTGTCGCATTGAAGCTTGAACAGCCTTTGCGTGATGGTGGAATGACACTCGAGCTTAACGACTACGTCACCACAATAGAGCAAATTAACGCAAAAGCTGAAGAGGGCAAGCAAGCTATGCTGGTTACCACTAAAGCGGGTAAAGTATTTACTGTCGATTGCGTTATCTCTGCAGCGGGTTTACGACCGAATACCGACTTAGCGCAGCAGGCGGGTATTAAGGTTAATCGCGGTATTGTAGTGGATGAAAAGCTACAATCATCTGCCAACAATGTTTACGCCCTTGGTGATTGCGCCGAGATTAACGGCAAGGTCATGGCTTATTTACAACCTATTATTTTGAGTGCCAATGCGCTTGCTAAGCAGTTACTTGGTCAAGCATCACAACTGACATTCCCAGCGATGATGGTGAAAGTGAAAACACCGTCATATCCGATCCAAGTCGGCGGCAGGTTTAATACTGATTCATCATGGAAAGTGGGCTTTGATAAACAAGGCGTGACGGCAGAAGCATATGATGATCAAAATAATATGACAGGGTTTGTGGTGACCAATGAAAATGCCAAACAGGCTTTTTCACTGCTAAGAAAAGTATCGGCTACTTAATCAAATAGGATAGATATTTATCATACGCAAGCTCAAGTGTATCTATTTGGATTTGGCTAGCGAGATCAAAAAAACGAACCGTTAGGTTCGTTTTTTTTGGAATAACGTTAAAGCTTCTAATCCGATTTTTTCATCTGTAGATGATTCAAATAACCCTCTTTATCCAATTTTTCTCTAATCTCTTTGACCATATCATTATCAACTTTTGCATCCTTTTGTGCTCCCCAAACTTGTCTTGCAAAGTTAACGAGCTCAGCCACTTGCTGATCTGATACTTGTGCATTGAAAGATGACATCGACACCACGCCTCTGGTTTGGCTTTGACGTTTACTGGGCAAGCCTCGCAGAATAACGGCGATAGAGTTGTACGGCGATTGGGCGGTAAAGGCGCTATTTTGATTTAAGGCCACCACGGCTTCGGGTTTTCCTAAGCCATCTAAACCATGACAACCTGCGCAATAATCAACATAGGTTTGATAGCCTGAAAGTGTTTTATCTTCTTGGCTTAAATACACTCGCTTAGCCATTTTAAGATCACTAGAGCCATCAACTTCTGCAATCGAGACCTGATCTTTATCCAGTAAATAGCCGGATATAGCAGCTAAGTCTTCATTAGGCATGTGACTCAAACTATGGTTAACGACCAAATACATATTCTCGTAGGTTGAGCCCATTCGAGACTCACCCATTTTTAGCAGATCAACCAGATCTTTAGCGTTCCAGCCCTGTGAATTTAGCTCTTTAGCGGTGATATCACCCGCCTGCCAACCTTCCAAAAATTCACCTTGTAGCGCTTTACTGGGTTGCATCGCAAACAATAGGTTTCTCGGCGTGTGGCACTCACCGCAGTGTCCTGCAGCCTCGACAAAATACTTACCCTTGTTCCATTGTTTGCTGCGGTTGCTGTCGGGGCTAAAGTCGGAGTCTTCAAAAAAGAGTTGGTTCCAGCCTCCTAAGAAAAAGCGAATGTTGGCTGGGAAGATAAGATCATTAGCACTGTTAGGCTCTGCAATCGGCTTAATGGACTGGAAATAAGCCCACAGTGCATCAAGATCTTCATCATTTAATTTCCGGTACGAAGTGAATGGCATAGCAGGGTACAAGTTGCCGACCTTACTTGAGTAACCCCATTTTACAGCCCGATAAAAATCTTCACGTTGGTAAAGCCCAATGCCGTATTGTTTATCAGGGGTAATATTGGTTGAATAGATCATTCCGAATGGTGAATCAAACGCCACGCCTCCGGCAAATGGCGCGCCACTGGGGCCTGTATGGCAAGCAACACAATCACTTTCAATGGCGACTTGTCGGCCACGCTCAACGATTAAGTCTACGGCCTCACTTTGATGATCTGCACTTGCGACATTGGCTAATTTACCGCTACCAAGATAGATAAAAATGATCGCGGCTAGACCCAAAGCCAAACCGATAATAATGAGCTTTTTCATAACATCCTTATCGAACAAGTTCTGGTTGAGACAATATAAGATCCTCTATTGCCTCATAGTATTTAACGTAGCCTGTACAGCGACATACATGTTCAGCCAGTGAGGCTTCAATTGAAGATCGTAGCTCAGACTTTTTAACTGGATTTTGTTTTAGTGATTCGTAATAACCGATGGCTTCATTAACAAAGCCCGATGTACACCAACCACATTGGAAAGAGAAGTGTTCGATAAAAGCTTGTTGCACCGGATGTAACTCAAGCTCTTGGGTCTTCACATCAATTCGTGCATGACCTTCTACCGTCATCAAGTTCTTACCATTAAATGACCCTACGCCATTAATACAGGTTCGATGGGTCACATGCCCAGTAGCCGTTTTCTCTAAGATCACGCAGGCATGGCATATCCCTGCGCCGCAACCAAATTTAGTGCCGGTTAAGTTTAAGTGCTCATGTAGAAACTGGATCATCATGGTATTTTGATCGACAGCAATAGGGCCGATTTGTTTACCATTCAGGATGAAATTAACGGTGCTTTTGCTCATACACTTAACCTCGACTTTATTTGTTCAGCGGTAATAGGGGTGTGGTCGAAGCGTTCGCCAATCGCATTGAATATTGCATCTTGAACTGCGGAGATCACCGGTAACATCACCACTTCGGCGATCCCTTTAGGTCGCTCTGAACTGTCATTTGATGGCAGGATTTCAAGTGTCATGTCCCATACGCTGAGATCTCTAGCTAGTGGCACGTGATAACGATTCAAATTCCAGCGTCCGTTACCGGGGCCATCTTCAAATGGTGGTAAATACTCATGTAAAACATGGCCTATTCCCATGGCGAGTCCACCTTGAATTTGTCCCTCGACGATAGGCTTTGAAATCACGGGGCCAGCATCGAGTACACTGTGAGTGCGGAGAATATCGACCTTTCCACTGTACTTATCAACGCTGAGCTCTACTAGACAATCACAGGGAGCGTAATAGGTCACCATGGCATTGTTATATTGAGTGCTTGGGTATTTTACCCAATTACGTTTAATGAGGTGGTAGCCTAAATTATCCATCAACTGTGTTTTAGCGCTATTAGCGCCGTTACCATAGCGAACCGCTAATGCATCTAACGAATGTACTTGGGTATGACCTTCAATGGTGAACTCTGCTTCAGTCCAAGCCCAGCGGTTTACCGTATGTGCCACACAACCTGTAACTAACCCAAGGTGGTGTGCAGTTGATGCCAGTAACGCCAAAGGTAAGTTGGGGTAACCTGCTTGGGTGAATTGTCCGTCTTGCCATGTTGCTGCGGAAAGGTCGCTGTTTTTATCGAGTTTCCACAATGTACGCGCCGCAGGTAAAATCCCGTATTGATAGACGACCGCACAGGCTCCTTTGGTTGCTTCGGTTTGAAAAGTAGCGGAATCGGATGCACTACTTGCCATCAGCTTTACGGGTGTCCAGAGTGGGTCTTTAGACATCTTATCTTGCTTCTCTTGACTGATGGTATAGGGGTTGTCTGTTTCAAACAGTTGCAGTGCTTTCCAAGTCTCAGTAACAGCAACTTGCACTTCATCAGCTGCTTGGCCAAAGAACTTATCGGTTAATAACCCTTGGCTGGTTTGAGCGCCGCTGCCCATCTCCATATATTCAATTTCTAAAACAATTTCGCCGGACTCCAGCAGGTTGACTGCCGCATTAGGGCCAACATTACCCGTGCCATAATTCTTAGAAAGCAATGAATAGCCGACACCAAATGTTTTGTTTGGGTTGTTGGTTTCAAAAGTGTGTTTGTTAGCCGCTCGATTCTTCCAGATAGGATGTTGCTCTGCTTTATCTAAAATTTCGCGATAGCGCAGCTCACCTGCAATTTCGGCTCCTTGAGTATTAAGATCATCAGTGTGTAATAGGTTTCTGCGTCTAAGCTCAAACGGATCTACATTTAACTCTGCGGCAGCCTGTCCTATCATGAGATCGACCACTGGCATACATTGTGTCGAGCCATAACCTCGCATTGAGCCTGATGTGACATTCCTTGAGTGATAAGCGGTTGCTTGTAAATCACTTTTTGGAATATAAAACACGCCCTGCATTGCAGACATACCAGCAGAGGCTACGCTGGCACTGAAGTTTTCTCTTCCGCCCCCATCCACATCACATACAGAGGTTAATGCTTCAATTTTTAAGGTGTCTTTATTGATCCCTAAACGGTTGTTGATTTTAAAGGGATGACGTTTAAGACCGGACTGGAACTGTTGATAGCGGTCATTGGCGATTCTAATCGGATTACCATCGGAAAATAGGCTAGCGACAAGGGCATAATAAGGGAATACTGAGTGGTCTTTTGCACCGAATCCGCCGCCAACAAATCCTGAATAAAGCACGATACTTTTAATATCTTTAGCTTGTTTGCTCTGTTTTAGCAGATGTACTGCCATTTCGGTAAAGTCGCTTGGATCTTGGCAGGTAACGGTACCGTGTACGGTCTGAGTCGCTTGATCAAACCAGATATTAGCGGCTTCTGGCTCGAGCATCATCGGCTCAACAATTTGTGTTTGAAATTGCTTTTCAACGACATGAATATTTGTTTTTAATAGATCTTGTTGGATTGTATCCGCGTAATACATCCCTTTTTCACCTAGGGTTCCTCCTATATTACGTTCCCTAGGCCATTTGGGTTGTCTTAACTGATAGGCGGGGAAAAATAGCCCATCTTGGAAGGGGGAAAAAACATCGCTTGAATCATTTCTCTCTTTTGCTATGCGTACCACACGCCATGATGCATAGGGATTTCTCTGATAAAGTTCTGTTTTATCGCCAAATTTGAGTACATCTGGATTGAAATCTAAGCGTGATTTCGCGGCGTTAAAGTCATCAAACTCATCAAACAATAGAATCGCCACCGGATGGCCAATAAAGTGGGCGACACTCCCTTTGGTTAGTAACATCTCTTCACCATGAAAAGGGGGGAGTTTGACGTCATTTTTAGCAAGATCTTCGGCCAAAATAACTTTAGTGGGTTGTTTCTCTAAAAAAGATAAATCGATACTCTCAAATGTACGATCAGCCACCGTTGCACACACAATGTATCCGTGCCACTGCTTATCAGGCCAGAGGTCAAAGTCTTTTGCTCTAAAGTCGCGAGCAAACACTTTTTCACCGGTAACCTTCTGAATTGCATCAACCCTAAATTTAGCCTTACCCCCACTAGCCCATGGTTTTTTTGGCTTATATAAGTACTCTTGCTCTCGACTATTGGCACTGACAAGCGGTGAGAAGTAAACACTGACCCCCGCAATAACGACCGTTTTAATAAAGTCTCTACGAGTTTGCTTAAGTTTTTTCATCTATGATCCTAACGTACAAATTGAAGGTATGACGCCGTAATTTCATCCTTGTTGCCATCGATTAGAGTGTTAATGTTAAGTGTAATCAACACCTAAATAGGCAAGCGATACTAGTAAGATGATAGTCTAATTTTAATACTATATTGATAAATTCTTTAGGTTCAACATACAGCAGTATGTGGATGTCTAATGTAGGAATATTCATAGTGTTAGGCTTGGTTGCTTAAAGGGGCTGTATTTTGCCGGTGGTCAATTGCCGATACGTAATTGGGGATGCGCTCGCAGATAAAACATGAACTTTAACTTTGTGTTTATTTTGTAAAATATGAGTTCAAATCGGGTGTTTTGGTAACACAATTATTTCAAATGTAAATTGCAGTTGATAATCATTATCATTTGGGTGTTTTTTCTTTATACTGCCGCCATCTTACATCCTCATGAGTATATTCTGGTGCTGTCACGTTCTATTAAGCTGTTTTTATTGTCTTTTTTATCTCTATCTGTTCAGTCGCATGTATATGCGCAAACGGATCAACATCTACAACAAAGGGTTGAAGAAGGCAGTTCTCGCTCAATGAATCAAGTATTAGGCGAGCCTAAGGTTGATGCAATTGAGATTATTGAAGTTACCGGCAGGTCATATCGTCGTGGTTTAAAATTAACACCTCCGGGTGAAGCTGTGATTACCATGAAAGAGGTTGAGGAGCAGCAGTCTTCACAATTTGCTGAGTTGGTCGATCAACTTCCCGGGGTTAACATTGATGGTGGAACCCGTTCCGGTGGCGAACGAATTAATGTTTGGGGCTTTGGCGCTGTGGAGGATTTGAACCTCTACTTAGATAATGCACCGTTGGGTTTTGAGCAATACCGCTATGGCTCTTTCTTTATTGACCCGGACCTAATTAAACAGGTTGAGGTGATTAAAGGGGCTCACGATGTTCGTTCAGGCAACGGCGGTTTTGGTGGCTCTATGTATGTAACCAGTAAAAGTGCGGAAGACTTTTTGGATACAGGAGAGCATTTTGGCGCAAGAGTTAAAGCAGGTTATAGCGATAATGACGATGAAAAGCGTAGTTTAGTGAGCTTATATGGTCAGTTTAACCGCCATCTGTCTGCCATTGTTAATTACACCTATCGAGACGCTAACGATACCACTTTAGGTAATGGAGTTTGGGGGGGGAATATTGCTGATGAGGGCGAGCCCGTTGAATATGATATGGGCAATGAAGCTAAATTTAGTTACTCAGGTTATCGTCAAAATAGCCTATTAGCGAAGTTAGATTTTGATTATGGTTCACATTTATTGTCTTTATCGATGACCGATTATACCGATGAAGGCCAAAAGCCGTGGGCTAATCGCCGTGGTCAAATGCCGAATATCAGTGATTACAATATTAAAAAGTATGGTGATTATAAAACAGCGCTTTACGCAACAACGGCTCACAATATTTACGAAGATACGAATTACTCGTTGAACTATCGTTATACACCAGACAATGATTTGATTGATACTCAGTTGGTCGTTTCAACCAGTGAGAATCAGCGTCATTGGGTACGCCCTGATATCGCATGGGAAAAGATGTATGTCTCGGTGGGTAACTTTGGCCATGAGTCTTGGCTCAACTACAAACGCTCTTTTGTCGATATCAATAACACCAGCTGGTTCGGCGACCACAGCTTATTAATCGGCTTGCAGTACTTAAGTTCAGACCGTGACTCTCTGGTTTATAATAAAACCTATGAGAAGAAAGAAGCGAAAAACTTTGGTCTGTATACGCCGTATTATCAGCCCAGCGGTAAGCAGCAAACCTCAAGCGTTTATGCCAAATTAAGTTACCAAGTTAATGATGCTCTAACGGTTAAACCATCCGTTAGATATGACTATATTCGTAGTGAAGGTAAGGGAAACTTGGCGTCTGATTATAATGATTTAGCCGCAGGCCATGACTACAGCGCAGTTTCACACTCGGGACTCTCACCGCGATTAGGTGTTCATTACGCCTTAACTGAACAGACCCAGCTCTACTTTGATTACGCCTATACATTACAGGCGCCAGTCATTGATGATATTTATACGGTGCAATATGCCAAGGCCAGTAAAGCTATCACCTCAAGCCGTGATCTAGAGGTTGAGCGTTTACACGCCTATAAGTTAGGGTTGACCCAGCTTAATCATGACTTGTTTGCTAATAGCGACACGTTATCAACTCAAATAACCTTGTACTACCACAAAGGCGAGAATGATGTGGCTAAGCGCTCTGGGGTTAACTCTGTAGAACAAGCTCAAGGCTACAACACCAATCTTGGCGGATACTACAATCAAGGTGTCGACTTGGTATTAAATTATCGCTACCAAGATCTATTCGCAGATTTAGACGCCTCTTATATAGAGGGCAAGCACGATGGCAGCTTAAAGGACTCAACGGGTGAAGATGAGTACCTGGCTGATTTAGCGCCGACCAATATTGGACTAAAGCTGGGATATTATCTGACGAGTGACGTAATGGTTGCTTGGCGTGGTAAGTGGTACGACAGTAAGTCTGAAGATGAGATGCCGACTAAAAGTAGCTTTAGAACGGATCAAGCCACTGATGCGTATTTCTTGCAGGACTTTTATGTGGCGTTTACTGGCGAGTCTGGCGCATTAGATAACTGGGAAGCCTACCTTACGGTCAAGAATATTACTAACCAGTACTACAAGCCTTACATGGCCGATGGCGTAGCGGCTGCTGGCAGAGATGTTCGCGTTAGTG
>NZ_PJBM01000190.1:0-10324 GCF_002836075.1 Shewanella sp. GutDb-MelDb
TTTTCGAGTGCTGATTTCTTAATCACTAATGTGAAAAACTATCAAACCCGAAGCCCTTAAAGCGCTTGTCACCTGAGTCTCATCTCCGAGAAGATTTAACTCTCACCTCTTAGTTAAAAGAGATACTGATTACGCTGCAAGTCCCGTGTTTCCTAACCTTGCGGTAAGTTACTTGGCCTGCAGTGCCGTGTCAGTGGATGCGCATTATAGGGGAATACTGATGGAGCACAAGAGGATTTATGTATAAAAATGGAATAATCACACCAACCGCATAGTTACCAAACAATACGTACGAAAAAGGGGCTAAAAGCCCCTTTTTATCGTCAATTTGAACTTACTCAGTATCTATTACTGTGCTTGTTCCAAAAAGCCCTTTATTAACGTAACCGCTTTGTCATCGTCCCAATCTACAAAGGTACGAACAAAAGCGATCAACTCACCGTCTCTATTAAGGATAAAAGTCGCAGGAATCGTATCTAAAGGAAATACGTTACCTAAACTCTGCTCTTTATCATAAAAGGTAGTGAACTCTTCCATCCCTAATGACTTCAAAAAAGGCTCAACCTGCTTGTTACCATCAAGATCGATAGAAACAGGTAGCACTTCAAATTCGTCAGATCCGATCTTAGCAGAGAAGCGGCTAATCGCCGGAAGCTCCCTTACACACGGAGGACACCAAGTCGCCCACATGTTAACCATGACAACCTTTCCTTTATATTGACTGAAATCTACCGCGTTACCTTGACTATCTTTAAAAGGAACGGCTTCAATAGGGAATGGTTTAGGCAATACACTGATTTGATCAACACTTGATTGGATCTTCACTTCGCCTTTTTTTTGCATTCCAGGGTAAGCTTGCGCTTGCCCTGTAAACATTAAGGCAACCGCAAATAATCCAGATACTATGTTTTTCATTTAGTATCTCGCTTCAAAAGACGATCTAACTCTTTCTGATCTTCCGAAGTCAGTTCTTCAGTATTGCTTTCAGCTATACGTTGTTTACGAATAAACAGAAAGCCAATCATACCGCCGAATAATAATAAACCTATAGGGCCTAACCACAGAACATAGGTTTTAGCTTCCATTCTTGGCTTGTATAGTACGAACTCACCGTAACGACTTGTCATAAACTCAATGATATCATCGTCATTTTTACCTTCGTCGACCATTTCGTATACTTCTAAACGAAGATCTTGAGCAACCGGTGAATTCGAATCGACCAGATTCTGATTCTGACACTGTGGACAGCGTAGTGAATGCGCTAAAGAAAGCGCACGCTTTTGGTTTTCAGGAGACTTAAACTGATAAGTATCTACTGGCGTGGCATTAGCCACTGATGCCATGCTCAGCAATAGAACAAAAGCTGATAGACCCTTAATTAATGTCTTTATCATGATGCACCATCCTTTGCAGCTTCAGCTTGTAACTCTTGAACCATAGGATATAAGGTTTCTTTCCAAATACGTGCGTCAATAGGACCGGCGTATCTATAACGAATAATCCCTTTATGGTCGACAAGGAAACTCTCTGGAGCACCATAGACACCTAGGTCTAACCCAAGACGGCCTTTATGGTCATATATATTGATCGTGTATGGATTACCTTCACGGCTTAACTCGCGAATGGCTAATGCTCGCTCATCACGATAGTTAATACCATAAATGGGTAAAATATCTTTACGCGCTAATGTCATTAAAAAAGGATGTTCATACTTACATGAAGGACACCAAGTCGCCCACACATTGAGTATTGAAACTTTTCCTTTCAGAGTCTCATTAGTCAGAGTTTCCCCTGTCTTTTCCAAAATCTCTAATTGGAAAGCCGGTATCGGCTTTCCTTCTAGAGCAGAATCGAGGTTTTGAGGATTAAGGAAGAGTCCCTTATAAAGAAACACTCCCAAACCTAAAAACACAACTAGTGGAATAAATAAAACTAGCTTTTTCATACTTACCCTATTCCTATTACGCCGTTGCTAACTTATCATTTTTTTCTACGGTACTCTTATCTGTGCTGCTTGCTTTAACTCTGTAACGCTTGTCAGATGCAGCAAAGAAACCACCGATCATCATGAAGATAGCTCCGAACCATAACCAGCGAACAAACGGCTTATAGTTCAGACGAACCGCAAACTCTGTACGGCTAATAGGGTCGCCCATTGTGACGTAGAGATCTCGGAATAAGCCCCAATCGATACCCGCTTCGGTCATGTCCATTGTACGAACATTGTATTGACGACGGTCTGGTTTTAGTAATGTAACGTAATCATCACCTTGATAAACCTCGATCTGACCTTGCTGCGCAGTATAGTTAGGACCAACTACATTTTTAGTCTCTAGATACTTGAAGGTGTATCCAGCAAGCTCTTGAGAAACACCAGGTCCCATACGTACACTCTTCTCTATAGAGTAGTTAGAGACCATCGTTGCCCCAAGTACAGACACTGCAATACCTAGATGCGCAAAAATCATACCGAGCTGACTGCGAGCTAAACGTGTCATATCGACAGGACCTTCTTTGGTCTTAACGATATTATAAGCTGTTCGGAATGTCATTAACGTCACCCAAGTTGCGGCTCCAGTACCCAAGACAACCCAGATATTGAACTGACCATCGGCGATGAATGGTGCTGCTAAACCTACAACCGCGGCGATCATGGCAGGGATCATAAGTTGGCGTTTTAACTCACCATCTTTTGATTTCTTCCAGCGAATTATTGGACCAATACCCATGAAACCAAATAGTACGAGGACAATTGGAACAAATACTGCGTTGAAGTATGGAGGGCCTACTGAGATCTTACCCATACCTAAAGCATCAATAAGGAGTGGATAGAGCGTACCAAGTAAAACAGTACCACACGCTACAGTGAGCAATAAGTTACACACCAACAGCATGGTTTCTTTAGACTTAAGCTGGAAACGTGCGGGGCTTTTCATCTCGCTTGCTCGGAAGGCAAACAACGTGAGCGAGCCACCGACAGCCAAACCAAGTAGTAATAGAATGAACATTCCTCGACTTGGGTCTGCTGCAAATGAGTGCACTGATGTGAGTACACCGGAACGTACAATAAAGGTACCCAGTAAACTCAGCGAAAATGCAAAAATTGATAATAGAACAGTCCAGTTACGGAACGCGCCACGCTTTTCAGTCACAATAAGCGAATGAACAAGTGCAGTACCAATTAACCAAGGCATAAATGATGCGTTCTCGACTGGATCCCAGAACCACCAACCACCCCAACCAAGCTCATAGTATGCCCACCAAGAACCGAGTGCGATACCACCAGTAAGGAATACCCAAGCCGCTAATGTCCAAGGACGGCTCCAACGAGCCCAAGCAGAATCCAAACGTCCACTCATCAGTGCCGCAATAGCAAATGCAAAGCTTACAGAGAAGCCTACATAGCCTAAATACAGCATTGGAGGATGGAAAATTAAGCCAACATCTTGCAACATTGGGTTAAGATCTCGACCTTCCATCGGAATCGGAAACAGCCGCTCAAACGGACTAGATGTCAGCAACATGAATAGCGTGAAGCCAATCAGTATCATGGCTAAAATGGCTAGCACTCGTGCAGTAAAGACTTCTTCTAAGCCTTTACTAAACAATGCGACTGCTGCAGCCCAAGCTGATAATGAGAAAACCCAAAATAGCAATGAACCTTCGTGGCCACCCCAGACTGCGGCAATCTTAAAGAATATTGGCAATTCGGAGTTTGAATGATGCGCTACATAAGCGACAGAAAAATCGTCGACGGCAAAACTATAACCGAGCGCGATAACGGAGGTGAGAATAAAGAAGAACATTCCGTATGTTAATGGCCAAGCATAGCGCACCAAATATTGGTCTTTGCGCGCTACACCTACTAAAGGGACGATGGCTAGAAGCATGGCAAATGCCAGGCCTATAATCAGCGAAAAGTGTCCTAATTCTGGGATCATGGGTTTTCCTCAGTCCTAAATCATGTATTGATAAGCATACGCTAATATCATTACATACGTGTCCGTAGTTAACACTACTAAAAAGGGTACAAATTTAGCTCAGTTTAGTGTTTGCTGTTGTTCCTGTCTGCCTATTTCGTACAAATATGGGTGACTTGTCGCATTCTTCCCTTATTATTAGTACGAGCAACACATTAACAGTGATCAAGAAATACCACCATAAACTGAGCAGATTTGGTGGCATTTTTAAGTCAGACTCAATAAGTTCCCGTAAGTTTCCAGTTCTTTTGCAAATAAAATCAATCTGTGAACAAGTGCGCAACTATGACCATTTCAGGTTATATTACTGTTCAATGAATAATCTTTACGTATAATCTGACCCCTCGTTCAGCGGTAAATCCGCTTTTTCGCAAACTAAAGTGAAATAGACATAATGACCACATTCTGGATTTTGATAGCCTTATTTGTGTTGGTTAGCCTAGCGCTGATTTGGTTCCCACATTTTCGTCAGCAAAAAATGCTGCAGACGGAAGAAGCCGGTGTTCGTAGAAGCACCAACTTAGAATTATTTACTGAGCGTCTTTCTGTATTAGAGAAAGAACTCAGTGAAGAGTTACTTGAACAAGCTGAATTTGATGCGCTTAAAAAAGAGCTTGAAATGGGCCTGCTTCAAGATATGAAGCAGGGTGATGATGAATCTCTTGTCAACAAACTGAAGCCTAAAAGCATCGTATGGCCTACTGTGATGTCAGCAGTAATCCTTGGTATCTGTGGCTATATGTATTCCACACTGGGTGCATATCAAAACTTAGACAAACCAGTAGCGTCCAATGGACCACATGCAGGCATGGATACAGCTCAAATCATGTCGCAGCGAGTCCAAGAAATGGAAGCGCAGGCTCAAGCTCAACCTGATAACAGTCAGTTATGGTTTAGCCTCGGTCACACATACATCTCTGCTAATCGTTATGATGATGCCATCAAAGCCTTCGATAAAACGATGGAGCTGGTTGGCGTACATGCTGAGCTACTCGGCCCTAAAGCAACCGCTTTGTATTACCGTTCAAACCAACAGATGACACCCGCAGTTCAAGCCTTGATTGACCAGTCGCTTGCGCTTGATGATTCAGACCCTTCAACATTATTACTTGTCGGCATGGATTCTTTCTTCTCTGCGGAATATCAAACTGCTATAGATGCATGGCAATTGATTTTGGATAGCGAAAGTAAGGATGTTGACCGCAGTGCCATCATCAATGCTATCGACAGCGCGAAAATGAGAATGGAAACTGAAGGCGAAATGCCAAGTGATGACGCTCATAAGAATGTGAAACCTAAAGCGACCGCTAAGACGGTAACGATAGAGGTCTCTATTTCTCCAGAACTTCAAGCTCAAGTTGCTAGCACCGATATGTTATTCATCTTTGCTCGCTCAACAGAAGGGCCAAAAGTCCCTTTAGCGGCAACGAAAGTATCTGCAGAATCATTGCCAGTAACAATTACACTTGATGACAGCACTAATATGGGCGGTAACGTTAAGTTAAGCGATGCTAAAGCAGTTGAAGTCATCGCAGTGTTATCTAAACATGGCAGTGTTAAGCCACAAGCAGGTGACATTCAAGGGAAGCTTTCAATGCTAAAGCTTGGTGATACAGGGCAACTTATTCTTGATACCCAAGTTCAATAATCTCCATTTACAGACATAAAAAAACCGGCATAAGCCGGTTTTTTTATATCTACAAAAAGCTTACTTTGACATAAACTCAATTGCTTTTTTGTAGTCTTCGTCTGAACAATCAGTACACATTCCACCTGGTGGCATTGCGTTTAGACCTGATTTAACGCTTGATACTAGTGCGTCAGTGCCCTTCGCCAAACGAGGCTCCCATGCAGCAACATCATGTGCTTTTGGAGCACCAGCAACACCCATGCTGTGACAAACTTGACATGCTTTGTCGTAGATAGCTTTACCGTCTTGGGCAAATGCACTTGTAGACAAAGTCAACGCAGCAACTGCAGTCAGTGCTAATAATTTTTTCATTTTATAGGTTCCTAATGCAAATTCTCACAAAGCTCATGCTGCCCTTATCGAATGCGGCAGACTGATTATAGCTGGGCTAGGTTACTACAAACTTCGCTAAATGGCATCTATTTGTGATTTAAATCGCATTTAAGGCTGCTACACAAGACACCGCTCTCAGAAATGTCAATATATTAGTATTAGCAAATGTATAAAAAGTTCCTAAAAACTTTCTAATATTGGAACTACATCAAATTGCTGACACTTAACCTCACGCTGCACTAAACGCTTGAAAGTCTATGTGTTAGGATTACTTGTGTTTTTATACAGCATGATATAGAGGGCTCAGTGGTAGAACAATTAAAAGCAACAACACTGGTATCAGCTAGTAACTTAACCTGCATTAGAGAAGAGCGTATTCTTTTTGAGGAACTGTCCTTCGAAATAACTGAAGGTGAGATTGTTCAAATTGAGGGGCCTAATGGTGCCGGTAAAACAAGCCTTTTGCGGATCATCGCAGGTTTATCTCGCCCATATGCGGGCAATATCAATTTTAAAGGTGAAGACATCATTCGATGTCGAGATGAGTACAATGATGAATTATTGTATCTTGGCCACCTAGCAGGCGTTAAAAGTGAACTAACCGCAGAAGAGAATCTTAATTTTAATTTAAGACTCTGTGGGTATGATGGCTTCGACACTCGCGAAATCCTTTCAAAAGTAAACTTATCCGGTTTTGAAGAAGCACTAGCTGGCCACCTTTCGGCAGGTCAACATAGACGAACTGCGTTAGCCAGACTTTGGCATACGAACTGTAAGATTTGGCTTCTTGATGAACCCTTTACTGCAATCGATAAAAAAGGCGTAGAAGAACTGGAACATTTGTTTCTTGCTCATGCTAAGCGTGGCGGCTGTGTCATCCTAACAACCCACCAAGATATGGGTGTAATTAGCGATGATGTCTTACGTAAAATCCGTCTCGATTATCGCTTTGTTTAGGGGTTAACTATGAAAAAAGGCATCAGCTATACACAGGCTTTCGGTACGGTATTGAAGCGTGATCTACAGATTGCGATCCGTCACCGCGGCGATATATTCAATCCACTCCTGTTTTTCGTTCTTGTGGTCACCCTGTTCCCGCTAGCAATCGGACCAGAACCACAAGTATTAACTCGAGTCGCACCTGGTATTATTTGGGTTGCTGCACTTCTAGCATCAATGCTGTCTTTAGAACGTTTATTTAAAGCAGATTATGTTGACGGAAGTCTCGAGCAGATGCTGTTAAGCCCACAACCATTACCATTAATGGTTTTGGCTAAAGTGCTAGCACATTGGATATTAACAGGTGTGCCTTTAATTTTAGTGGCCCCATTATTAGCAGTACTATTGCATCTTGATAGCAATAGCTATGGCGCTCTAATCGCAACTTTAGCTCTCGGAACACCGGTATTGAGTCTATTAGGTGCCATAGGTGTGGCATTAACTGTTGGGCTCCATAAGGGTGGCGTGCTGCTAAGTTTGCTAATTTTACCTTTATATATTCCCGTACTAATTTTTGCGACCAGCGCGATAGATGCTGCAGGTCTGAATTTACCTTATGATGGTCAACTCGCTATAATCGGCGCTATGTTGATCGGTTCTTTAACGTTAGCACCATTTGCTATTGGTGCTTCCTTACGAGTGAGTACTAACTAAAATGTGGAAATGGTTACATTCCTACGCGGATCCTGAACGCGCTTACAAGCTTTCAAGCAACCTATTACCTTGGTTTGCAACACTAGCAATCGCTTTTATCGGTATAGGTACTATCTGGGGCTTAGGTTTTGCCCCTACTGACTACCAGCAAGGTGATAGTTACCGAATTATCTTTATCCATGTACCGGCTGCGTCGATGTCGATGGCTGCTTATATGGCCATGGCAACATGTTCGTTCATCGGTCTTGTTTGGCAGATTAAATCTGCTGACTGGGCTGCTGCCTCTATTGCCCCTATTGGTGCGGTAATCACCTTTATCGCGCTAATTACAGGTTCGACCTGGGGTAAACCAATGTGGGGTGCTTGGTGGGTATGGGATGCCCGCCTAACATCGGAGTTAGTACTACTCTTCCTTTATTTGGGTATAATATCTCTTTATGCCTCATTTGAAGATAAAGTACTTGCCGCTAGAGCATCTGGTATTTTGGCGCTTGTTGGTGTCATCAACATCCCAATTATCAAGTACTCTGTAGACTGGTGGAGCTCATTGCATCAACCATCTACAATCCGTATTACGGAGAAATCAACCATGTCTACCGATATGCTGTACCCGCTGCTTATCAACATCGTTGGTTTCGGACTTATGATCGCAGCGATTACTATCGTGAGATTTAGATCAGAAATTTTAGCACGAAATGGCATGCGTCCATGGGTGCGTGAACTTGCTAAAGCAGAAGGGGTCAAATAATGCAATTCGACTCAATTAGTGAATTTTTAAACATGGGCGGCTATGCTTTTTATGTATGGCTAGCTTACGGAGTCACTTTCTTCTCTCTTGGAACGCTAGTCGTTTCAAGTGTTAGACAGAAACGTAAAGTGTTAGTTGATATCGCAAAGAAGATTCAACGAGAAGAACGCCTTAAAGAAACTCGGAGTACTAAATAGTGAACCCAAGACGAAAGAAACGCTTAACCCTTGCTGTTGCCTTAATCGGTGGTGTTGCAGCAATTGCATCGTTACTTCTGTATGCATTGAACTCGAATTTAAACTTGTTCTTTACTCCTACTGAGATTGTTCAGGGTAAAAAAGATACCGGTGTAATGCCAGAGATTGGTCAACGCATTCGTATTGGCGGCATGGTAACCATAGGCTCTATGGTACGCGATCCCGACAGCCTTCATGTTCAATTTGCAGTACATGATTCTTTAGGTGGTGAAGTCATTGTAACTTATGATGACCTATTGCCTGACTTGTTCCGCGAAGGTCAAGGTATCGTCGCTCAAGGAGTTCTATCTGCACCTGGCACTCTTCAGGCGACTGAAGTTCTTGCTAAGCATGACGAGAACTATATGCCTCCAGAAGTAGCTGAAGCAATGGGACAGACCCATGAAAAGCTTGAATATGACGAAAATCAGGCTAAAGCCGCTGGTTATTAATAACAAAAGCTGCTGTTAACTTATAAAGCCTTCATTAATTGAAGGCTTTTTTGTATCGAAAACACTTTCATAAATGTAGGGTACCTTCGCTGTAACTCCCAATATCATGGAGATGGCCTCACCCTTTAGAAGTAAAAAGAAACTATCACTTACTGTTCTTGACCTTCTTAGTTACAACCATTCGCCATCCCTTATTGCCTCACGTATATTTATACCTATAACTCAGCAGAAGTAATGTTGGCCAAGGACTTGGAGTCATCTGGGATATCCGCTGTGGCGTTATAAGTGTAAACCACCATTACACCGATACGCCCGGCTATATTTGCTCAGTCACCGTACCGACCTATGCTTTACTCTATCTGCTATCGCCACAATAGCCACCTAAACAACTTGCGGCAATAGTGATGCCTTTAGCCGGAGTGAGGCATCACTTTACAGTCGTGTCACACAATAAAATCCCCCTGGCAGTAATTTACCCGTTAACGTCAAATTAGGTATTTTGATATGGCCACTACTAGTTAATATACCCAGTAGTGGCTCAAACTATCCCTAATTAAGTCACACTAGCCTTGGGATAGACTTCACGCCTGCCGAGTATCCACTCACCTGACGCGCTATTTTCACGTCACTTTAATGATCAATTTCGATTTGAACATCAAGTTTATTTTTGTGGGCTTTAACTACCAATATTAATGGCGATTTCGATTAAGCCCGAACACGCCACACACTTCAGAGACCGTGTCGCACGCCTTAAATTTATTACGATTACAGATGATTGAGAGCGTCTGGTATCAGTAGATCGATAGTTTTCTAGGATATCTCTTCTACAGGATTTTCCTTTACGTACTAACTCTCAAGCTTTTAGGCTCTGTAGGAGTTGTTGTAGACTTTGCGATTCCAGACTTTCACCGCCACGATACTAGCTGCTTCCCAGCGGTATAGTCTTGCTAGACAGTCAATAATGCCGCTCCCTGCATAAAACCCAGGATAGAAATTGCACTAGATAGCTTCAGACATTAGGTCACCTCTAAGATTATGAAATCGCGATATAAACCTCTAACTAGCTAGCGAAATTAACCTTCCCACTACAATGCCAGCACATTTTGCCTCTTCGATAGAGGAGCGACACGACTAAAGAGACACAAGTAAACTAAACCTTAATCACGCAATTAATTGGCTGTGGCTGTGGCTGTGGCTGTGGCTGTGGCTGTGGCTGTGGCTGTGGCTGTGGC
>NZ_PJBM01000191.1:0-10097 GCF_002836075.1 Shewanella sp. GutDb-MelDb
GGTTTGGCAGCCCGACTCGAACCAGTATCTTCGATTATATCGGCGTACCTGCGCATCAACGATATATGAATAATGGTAAGTTCGATGGCGGCCAATCAACCCAACAAGAGCTTGAGCTTCACCGCTACTATGCTGAGTTGTTAAACCTCAGTCACAGCGCTCCCGCATTAACCGGTGAGTATGTCGAACTCGACAGTTTTAACCGCTTACAAAAGGTTAATGGTTATGATGAGCAAATCTTCGCTTTTAGCCGTTATTCCACAGAGCAGCAGCTCATCATCGTTAATAATTTTAGCCAACAGCAAACAAAGCAATTCACGCTGCACTTACCTCTGTCATTGACCCGTAACTGGAATTTACCTTTAGGCAATATTGCGCTGGTGGATCTATTGGCTGCTGACGCCGTGCAGCAACAAACAAAGCAGAGTAACGATACATTACATGTCACACACTACGACGCGACAGTTGCGATAACGCTCGCGCCAAATCAATCCAGGATATTGATGTTAAAGCTAAATCAATAGCTCTTTCTATCTTAATAAAGCGCGTATCTCTTGAGAAGGCACAAATTTAGTGACTTTATTTTTATCTCTGCCAACACAGCGCTGGATACAGATTTGAATACGTATGCAGTCCATTGCAGCCACTTCAATATTCAACTTAGTATGCTTACAACAACAAAATTCTTAATTCAAAAACAATAATTCAAGAAAAAGGATTGCACAATGACAACTCGGCACCCTGCATATAAGACCCTAGATAGGCGTTCATCCCCTGTTAAACTAACCACCATGGCCATTACCGCTTCTTTGCTGGTCAGTGCATTTACAAGTCATTGTGCGTTAGCTAAAAGCGTTTCGTTGACCTCACCCAATAAACAAATTGTTGTCACGCTATCAGATGACAATGGCCAGCCAGAATATTCCGTTGAATTTCAAGGGCAAGAGGTCATTACTCCGTCTAGACTCGGACTGGTTTTTAAATCGTTGGGGGAATTTGGTCAAGGTTTTAAAATAGAGCAAAGCAAACACAGCTCAACTGAAAACCGTTGGCAGCAACCTTGGGGCGAGCAAGAGTGGATTGAAGATAACTATCATCAAATCACCACTACGCTCAGTAATGGACAATACCAACTCAAACTGCACTTTAAAGCATTCAACGATGGTATTGGCTTTCGTTATGAACTGCCTAAGCAAGGTGAGCTTAACCAATTAGTCATTACCAATGAGCTCACTGAATTTTCAGTGCCTAAAGCTGAACAAGCTCAGGCTTGGTGGATCCCAGCCCGCGGCTGGAATCGCTATGAATATCTATATAGCAATACCACACTCGACAAAGTCACCAATGTGCATACGCCATTGACTTTTAAGTTGGCATCGGGCGTCCACATGAGTATTCATGAAGCCGCATTGGTCGATTATGCTGCAATGACGCTCAATCAACGCCGCACTGGTAAGCTAAAGGCTGATCTAACCCCTTGGTCAGATGGCAGCTTAGTTAAAACCCAAGCAGGATTTAAAACCCCTTGGCGTACCATTCAGATCAGTGATAATGCGACGGGTTTATTAAACTCAAATTTGATCCTAAATTTAAACAAGCCCAACAAACTCGGCGATGTGAGCTGGGTGGAACCGGGTAAGTATGTTGGTATTTGGTGGGGCATGCACCTCAATGAAAACACCTGGGGCTCAGGTGAAAAACACGGTGCAACCACGAGTGAAACCAAGCGCTATATGGATTTTGCTGCAGCTAACGGATTCGAAGGCGTACTGGTTGAAGGTTGGAATATTGGTTGGGACGGTAGCTGGTTCCATAATGGCGATGTGTTTAGCTTTACCCAGGCCTACGCTGATTTCGATCTCAAAGCCGTAAGTGATTACGGCAAGGAAAAAGGGGTTAAACTGATAGGTCACCATGAAACATCAGGTTCTGTGACCAATTACCGTAACCAGATGCAAGATGCTTATGATCTCTATCAAAAGCATGGCGTTAGCCAAATAAAAACCGGTTATGTGGCTGATGGTGGTGGTATTAAACGCGTAGATGAAAACGGCATTACTCGACATGAATGGCATGATGGCCAGTTTATGGCTGGCGAATACCTTCACAGTGTTAAAGAAGCTGCGAAACGTCACATCAGTATCAACACTCATGAACCGATAAAGGATACTGGCCTTCGCCGCACTTACCCAAACTGGATCGCCCGCGAGGGTGCCCGTGGTCAAGAGTTCAATGCGTGGGGCACTCCGCCTAATAACCCCTCTCACACCACAACGCTGGCCTACACCCGCATGTTGTCAGGGCCAATGGATTTCACTCCCGGCATTTTTGATTTAGCGCCAAAAGGGCTTGATGCTGTTAACCGTGTACAAACCACCTTAACTAAGCAGCTGGCCTTATATGTTGTACTTTACAGCCCGATACAGATGGCGGCAGATCTACCTAGAAACTATGTTGAGCGCTTAGATGCTTTTCAATTTATTAAAGACGTACCAACCGATTGGAGCAACAGCGTCGCGTTAGCAGGTGAAGTTGGTGAGTTTGTGGTATTTGCCAGACAAGAGCGAAACGGTAGCAGTGAAGGTAAGGACTGGTACCTTGGTGCAATTACCGATGATAATGCCAGAGATGTCGACGTTAAATTAGACTTTCTAACCCAAGGGGTTCGCTACCGGGCTGAAATCTATCGTGACGGTAAAGATGCTGATTGGCGTACTAATCCTTACGACTATGTTATCGAAAGCGAAATTGTTAGCCGTGATCAGTTATTAACCCTCTCACTTGCGTCAAGCGGCGGTACTGCAATCAGATTTAAGGCGCTTAATTAAACAAGATAGCCAAACAGCCCAAACGTAAACAGAAAGACGAGTCACATCTCATCTTTATCACTAAAAAAGCCCTTGTTAAAGGGCTTTTTTGTTCGTCGCTATAACAATCCATTAAAAGTTTATTCGACTAACGCTTTAACTCATAGTCGCTACCGTCTTTGGCGGTAAAGACTTGATCGAGTACCGATGACGCTACGATAGAGTTTTCAACATTGACCAAACTAATCCAGTACTGATGACCTTCAACTAAGATATCTTCAATATTGGCACAATCCTGTGCGCCCTTTTCACTTTTGCTGTCGAACGTCATTTCAACATGAACGCCATTGTCTTTAAGCAAAATGGCTGTTGGCTCACTCTTATAGCCGTTAAGTGCAACGAACTGCTTTGGGCAACGTAAGCCTGTTTGGCTACCGTCTTTCATAAACACTAATAGCTGTTGATAGTAGACAACATAACTACAAGCGTCTTTATGTGATCCTATTGCTAGCGGAAACTTATTATCCAAAAAGGTTTTAGCACAGGGTGTTGTTGTGTCATTTGCTGCCTGGCTGACAACATTCACATCAGCAAATTCTGCACCAATATATAGATTGTTCTCGTGGTTATTTGCAGTATTATTGATTGTTGATATATCCATAGCCCTGTCCTCATTCAATCCTAAAATAGGTCGCTCATCGTTGCTAACTTCATTTGCTTTCAAAAAACTTGTTCGTTTTCTGACTGCTTGATTTGTAGTCTAGTGCAAATTTCATTACAATTTCACAATAAAAATTTTACACTGTGAATTTTACAATATGAAAAGTAATCAGAGCTTGATCAGAAAGTCACATTTTCTCGGTACCAAGATTAGAAATTTGCGTAAAAGAAATCACCTTACAATGGAAGATCTGTCTGCCCGTTGTGTGCGTGTTGATCCTGAGTCAGCCCCCTCTGTATCTTACCTTTCGATGATTGAACGGGGTAAACGCGTGCCCAGTGCTGGCATGTTAGCCGTCATTGCCACAGTGTTCCAAAAAGAGGTTGATTGGTTCCTCGATGATGTACCTGAAGACGATGCGATCACCCCTGATAAGGGTCGTCGAGGTGGTATAAGTGGTATGGCTTTAGAACCCAGTTTTCTGTTTTCGAGTGATATTTTGCAGATTGCCATACCCGAAATGTTGTCACAAACAGGTACAACAGGGCGTGAATTTGCCCATTTACTCATTCGGGCCCACCAAGAGCACCATCAAAATCACTTCCCTGATCTCGAACGTGCAGCTGAAGAGGTCGGTCAAAAGCGGTTACCACTCGCGTTAGAGGACATAAAAGATATTGCCAAATCGTTAGGGCTTAAACTTAAGTGGATCGACAGAACGCCGCAAGAAGTCGTCGACGAAATGGGGGTCAGCACCGCCCATGTAGTGACATCATTTTTTGAGCCACCCTCAACCATCTACCTGAACAAGATGCTTAAATCCTATCCAACACGACTCAAGTACGACCTGTCAGTGCATATTGGTCATTGTGTATTACACAACAAAGACGGTTTAAAATGCGTTCTAACAGCAGGCCGCCGCCATACTGCTGCGCATGAAGAGATAGCCACCCCAGCATCATCGACCTTAAATGCCCAAGATATTTTGCATGCTTGGCGTGATTTTGAATCAAGCTTTTTTGCCGGCGCGCTGCTTTGCCCTAAAGTGCCGTTTAGGCAACTACTCGACCGACATGGTTATGAAATTAACGTCAATAAAACCGTTGGTGTCTCAGCTTCTGTAGCCATGCGTCGTATGACGGTAGTATCCCCTTATCCTCATTGGCATTACTTTGATGCCTATGCACCGGGTAAATTAAAAGCAGTTTACCGTGGTAACGGCATTCCCCTGCCATGGGGCAACATGCGGGTGGTCGAAGACCCTTGCCAGCATTGGGCCGTATTTAGAATGATAAACGAACCACAAGTTGGAACATCTGCACAAATATCTATTTTGGATGTGGCTCAAGAGCCAAGGATCTATTGCTGTGAGTCGATAAAAGTTGAAGATATGGCGGGTAACAATCACGTGCTCTGCGCAGGTATCGATCTTAACCCCGCCATTGATGCCCAAGGCGGTGATGCTGCTTCTATCGCTGCAGAACTAAAACAGATCTGTGCAGACAATAGCGGTTCAGTAGATATGCCTAAACATATTAAACAAAACCTAATGAGCGTCGCAAAAATTCTAAATATCAATTGGGTAGAACGTGGCATTCAAAACGAAGCACGGCTGATCTGTTCACGCGGCGCCGTTTGCCCAAGACAACCGAGCTGTTATCAAGCAGGCAAAGCCTTATGTGAAGAAGCCTAATGCCACTGGTTCAATCGTTAACAGGCGAACCATAGGCTATCGCATGCACACTTATACATTGCTCTGAATAGCCAAATTGAATTGAAAGCGTATCGTCAATGATCATGTCAGCCAATATGACGGTACCTTCAATTTTTTGTTTTGCCTGGTTAATCGCCGCCAGTGTGGAAACACTCTCATCTATTGGCACTAAATATAAAAACTGTGTCTGGCAACTTTCACCCACCACTGGCCCTAAGTTTACCAGCCGTTCTTGTTGAGCCGGTGTTTGATAGGTTTTACTGGTAAATGAACCATGGTTTGCAACATTACAGCCAGATATTAAAAAAAATATCGATATAACAATTAGTTGCAACTTAAAACTCTTCTGCATCCGCTAAGACTCCGTTAATAATGTGTTTCATTAGAGTTAAATGCACGGCATGAATACGTATGTATTGTGTTGTGCCTAATTCCTGCTCAAGGGTAACATGAAATTCTACTTTTATTCATGTTCAGCTTGTGGTGTGGACGGTAAAAGTAGGGTCGTTTCTAGCAATTTATATTGTTAGCTTTCACCCTTTTCTAACAAAATACAGCAGAACTACGCTAACTAGTAGGTCTGTGACTTTGTTAATGACAGAGGTTTAAGGTAACTGCCAGCAAAGGTCGCAGGCAGCTGCCTATTTTTTAATCGTGATTCGACCAACAATAATAATTATAAACCTGAAAGGGATGGTTCATGTCTGATACAAAGCCGTTACTACACCAGAAACCTCTGCTCAGTTTTTGGCAAATATTCAACATGTGTTTTGGGTTTCTAGGCATTCAATTTGGCTTTGCACTGCAAAATGCCAATGTTAGCCGTATTTTTCAAACGCTTGGGGCATCAATTGATGATATTCCCATTCTATGGATAGCAGCCCCACTGACAGGGCTTATCGTACAGCCTATTATCGGCTACCTAAGTGATAACACCTGGGGTAAATGGGGCCGTAGACGTCCCTTCTTTGTTCTTGGTGCAGTCTGCACTACCCTCGCACTTTTCGTCATGCCCCACTCGCCCGCACTATGGGTCGCGGCAGGAATGCTGTGGATCATGGATGCATCAATAAACATTGCAATGGAACCTTTTCGCGCTTTTGTTGGCGATAACTTGCCCAATAAACAGCGCACTCTTGGTTATGCGATGCAAAGCTTCTTCATTGGCATTGGCGCTGTTATCGCCTCAGCACTGCCTTATGTCTTGACTAACTTTTTCGACGTTAGCAATACAGCACCCGCCGGTGAAATAGCAGATTCGGTACGTTACGCCTTCTATTTTGGTGGCGCGGTGCTGTTTTTAGCGGTGATGTGGACCGTTTTTTCAACCAAAGAATACTCGCCAGAAGAGCTCGCTTTATTTGAACAACATTCAGATCAGAATATCGATACAGAGAGAACTGGGCTACGTGATGCGCACCAGTATCAAAACGGCAGTGTTTTATGGACCAGCATAGGTATCTTGTTCACCGCAGCAATTTGGCTATTAGAATGGGATAAACAACTGTTTATCTTGAGCTTAGGCATCTTGTTTTTCGGACCGCTTCAATATTACTGTGCACAAAAAGTAAAGGCACTACAAAGTCATAGCCAAGAAAATAATGAAACAAACAACCACAAAAAGAGTCGTGAAAAGCAGGGGTTAATCTTTAGTGTTGTAGATGACCTTTTTAATATGCCTAAGGCGATGTCTCAACTGGCACTGGTGCAATTTTTCTCTTGGTTCGCACTATTCTCAATGTGGATTTATACCACCGCGGCGGTTACCGATTACCACTATGGTACTCAAGATGTGCTATCTAAAGCCTACAATGATGGTGCAGATTGGGTCGGTTTATTGTTTGCCGTCTATAACGGATTTGCAGCCATTGCAGCCATTTTCATTCCCATCGTCGCTAAAAAATGTGGCCTCAAAGTCACCCATTGCATCAATCTATTTTGCGGTGGCCTTGGTCTTATCAGTTTTATCTTTATCAATGATCCAAGCTTACTTTGGCTACCGATGATAGGCGTTGGTATTGCTTGGGCTTCGATTCTATCTATCCCGTATGCGATGCTATCGAATGCTCTACCGGCCAAGAAAATGGGCGTCTATATGGGCATATTCAACTTCTTTATTGTGATCCCACAGCTGCTAGCCGCCAGTGTTTTAGGCCTTATCTTGCGGGTCTGCTTTGATGGCCAACCTATCTACGCACTTATTAGCGGCGGCATTTTTATGATGATAGCAGGCATTGCCGTACTTAGAGTTAATGTCGATGGTCATTAATCACTTGCTGTAACGCTTAGGCTATAAACGCTGTTCTGACGGACATAGCCAATAAGAAATAACTAAAAAATATAGATAATTAATAAGGTTTTTGGGGATGAAAATGACAAGCTCGATAAAACTAACACATAAAATATTGGCCACTGCGATCAGTATGAGCTTAATGCTTACAGGTTGCGGTGAGCAATCAACGGAAACAACTGCTCTTCCCCTTGCAACAGATATAAGCCTACAAGACTCGGTAGCACCCGGAATACCTGGCGCAGAGCCCACTTGGGCATTTGCAGGAAAAACAGGGATCGGCACCTCATACGAACCTTATGTCGATGGCCGTTACCAAAACACCGCTGAAAACCCGCTGAGCCGTGTTTGGTTTTCATTGGCACAAGGTGTCGTTACCGAGACCATGTTTGGCCTTATCCATAATGCTCAGCTTAAAGAGATGCAATTTGTCATTACGGGTAACGGCTTTGTCGATACCGAGAAAGAAGATACCCTGCACTCGATTGAGTATTTACATACCGACGAACATGGCCGACCATTATCACTTGCATATAAACTCATTAATAAAGACCGCGACGGTAAATACCAGATAGAGAAACACATTTTTACCGATCCTGATCGCGATACCTTGATGATGAAAGTGATCTTTACCGCTTTCGAAGCAGGAGTCACACCTTATCTTTATGTTAACCCCCATATTGATAACAGCGGCGCCAATGATATTGCACGCTATGACAGTGCCAACGAGCTGTTTTCAGTCTCAACTTCAGTGACCGACACCAGCGTCATGACCGTTAAATCAAATCTCGGTTTTGAGCAAGCCAGTGTCGGCTTTGTCGGTAAATCTGACGGATTAACAGATTTACGGCAAAACGGAGAGATGAATTGGCGTTACACCAATACCAGCGACGCTAATCAAGGCGGCAATGTAGCACTAACGGCGCAGTATCCGAGCCCGATAATTGAATCAGGTCAACACGCCGCTAGTATCAGTTTTGATGTTGTATTAGGTTTTGGCAAAGACATAGAGATTAGCGTAGCAAACGCCAATAATACCCTTGCTCGAGGCAGTGATAACGTATTGGCCGCTTTTAATGGTGAAGGTGAACATCTTGGCTGGGAAGATTATCTTCGCTCGCTACCCGCGCTCACCAGAATGGTTGATACCACAACCGATAACGGTAAGTTGCTGTTTGCCAGTGCACTAGTGCTAAAAGCACAAGAAGACAAGACCCACGCAGGGGCACTGATTGCCTCTTTATCAAACCCGTGGGGAGATACCGTATCTGCAAAAGTCGGTAGTACGGGTTACAAAGCCGTCTGGCCTCGTGACTTTTACCAATGCGCCATGGCATTTCTTGCCATGGGTGATACTCAAACTCCTAAAACCGCCTTTGAGTATTTAGAAAAAGTGCAAGTCACAGCACAGACGCCTGGCTATTCAGGCAGGCCCGGCTGGTTTTTACAAAAGACCCACGTTGATGGGCAGATTGAATGGGTGGGTGTACAGCTAGATCAAACTGCCATGCCGATTATGCTTGGTTGGAAGCTATGGCAAGCGGGCGTATTGTCAGATCTTGAAATAACCTACTGGTACCATAAAATGCTAAAACCGGCTGCCGAGTTCTTGGTTAATGGCGGAGAGGTGAATTTAGACTGGAATCACACAAATATTACCCCTTTGAGAACACAGCAAGAGCGTTGGGAGGAGCAACAAGGTTACTCACCATCGACAACCGCTGCGGTAATTTCAGGCCTTATTACTGCCAGTGATATCGCATCCCACGTGGGTGACACCACAGCCGCTAGTTTATATTTAAGCACCGCCAAAGAGATGCAAAGTAAAATAGCCAAGTTGATGGTCACCACATCAGGGCAACTTTCAGCAACCGCTAAAGAGCCAGTTAGCGCTCAGCCCTATTTTGTCAGGCTCGCTCCCAATGGTGAACCCAATAGCAACACTAAACTCGGCGACAACAATGGTAGAGCGGGCCTTGATCAGCGCCTTATCCTTGATGGTGGTTTTTTAGAACTGGTTCGATACGGTGTTACAGCGGCGAATGATCAGACCATAACCAACAGCGTTAGCTTGATTGATAACACCAATTTAGAAGACAACTTAAGAGTCAAATACCAGTTCAGAGCTAAAGATGGCTCACTCATCCCAGGCTATCGCCGCTACGGAAATGATGGCTATGGTGAAGACCAGATCAACGGCGAAAGTTATGCAGAAAAAGGTAAAAACACGCCTGGTCAACGTGGACGAGTCTGGCCTTTCTTTACCGGGGAACGTGGTCACTTTGAACTTGCCAAAGCGATTAAAACAAACAGTTTAAACAGTGATAGCCACAAAGCACTGATTCAAACGTATGTACAAGGCATGGAAACCTTTGCCAACGAAGGTTTAATGTTACCCGAGCAAGCATGGGATGGCGTCGGCAATCCTACTCGCTATCAGTACACAAAAGGCCAAGGCACAAACTCTGCCACACCACTGGCTTGGACACATGCTGAATATATTAAGCTTGTGCGTTCGATGTCAGATAAGCAGGTTTGGGATAATTACAGTGTCGTGACTGACAAGTTAAATAACTGATAAAACTATTATAAATCATCATTGACGAATAAATTTAAAAGCCTGTT
>NZ_PJBM01000192.1:0-9620 GCF_002836075.1 Shewanella sp. GutDb-MelDb
CTTGTATCGGAGCAGGGCGCGTATCAAGAAAGATTCTTGGCGTTAACTGACCCGCAAACATATTCTGCTTTTCAGCAGTTAAAGAACAATCAAGCCTTTAAAGAGGTTGAAGCGTATCGAGCTATTGGTTTTGTGCAAAATTCTGCAAAATTAGAACAACAGCTGCCGGAGCTCTGGTTTCAAACTGCAACTAACCGGATTGAGCTGTTAAGCCAATTTGAGCACCAGTTATCAAATGAATTAATCACCGTCACTGAAGCAAGGTTAGCCATTGCGACTAAATACCTTTATGTAACATTAGCGATATTGTTATTGGCAGCAAGTATGGTGTTGCTGGTTTCTATTTCTGTCATGCGTTTTATCCATGAAAGTGTTTCTAACCTGCAGCGTTCAGTGACGCTGGCGAGAGAAGATTTCGATCTCAGTGTCAGAATTGTTCAGAACAGCGATGATGAATTTGGCCAATTAGCCAAGGCATTTAACGGCATGATGACAGATTTTGAAAATGTCATTGCTCACGTTACCACTAATTCAACAGTTTTATTTCAAGCAGTAGAAAAATTGGAGCAACACTCTACACAGCTAAAAAGCGATGTCGAGCTGGGCCACCGTGAAGTGGAGCAGGTCGCGTCAGCCATGACCGAAATGAGTGCTACCGTCGCAGAGATAGCCATTAATGCTGAAAATGCCTCTGAAGCATCAGCGGAAGCTAACATTGAGGCGCAAGACGGTAATGAAGAGGTCGGGCGTTCAAGCGCTGCTATCACTTTACTTGCCAGCGACATTAATGAGTCTGCAGCAGCGTTGCAAGCACTTGAACTTGATATACAAGGCATTGTAGCTGTGTCTGATGTTATAAGCGGTATTGCAGAGCAAACTAACTTGCTGGCACTCAATGCCGCTATCGAAGCCGCAAGAGCTGGGGAAATGGGCCGTGGTTTTGCTGTTGTAGCTGATGAAGTACGTAACCTTGCGCAGCGAGCACAAAGTGCAACAGGAGATATAAAAGCCATGACAGAGCGACTAAGCTCCGGGGCTAGTATCGCAGTGCTTTCAATGGAACGCGGTACAAAGCAAGCAAGTCAAAGTGTTGAAGAGGCAGAAAAGGTCAGCGTAGAGCTTAAAAAGATAGTCAATCATGTCGGGGTAATAGACAGCATGAATGAACAGATCGCGGCATCGACGCATGAGCAAAGTGCAGTGGCGGAAGAGGTGAATCAAAATGCGTTAAAAATTAGTGAGCTCTATAGCAATACTCACACTATCGCTAATGAACTCCAATCTCTCACCAACGAGCTGGTTAAAGGGTCAAGCAATGTTGCTATAGAAGTCAGTAAATTTAAACTGAGTTGACTGATAGTGGGTTAAAATTACGGCTAATAGCGCTAATTTGGCTAGCAAATATGCAAACGCTGCAGCTGGCCACAAATACGCTTGACGCAATTGCCCCTTTTGCGTAAAGTGTCGCTCCGTTAGCAGCGTAAGCTATGTTGTTGACTATTGTGATGATTAACCACATAAAAAGAATCAATTGGTGAGCTGGCTGAGTGGCTGAAGGCGCACGCCTGGAAAGTGTGTTTAGGTTTATCCCTAACGAGAGTTCGAATCTCTCGCTCACCGCCATATATAGAAAAGCCCGTTATCGAAAGATAACGGGCTTTTTGCTGTGTTATTTTTGCTTGTTACCGCCCAAATATTTAGTGCGAGTAATCAAAGAACTTACGCTGCTCTAGGCCTGCGGCATTTGAATTAACTTTATTGGGGTGCTTATGCTCTTTCCAGCAAGCGACTTTTCTGCCTACATTTAGATGAGGGAAGTCCAAGTTTTCCTCTGTACTTATCCCTATAAATGTCAGTAACTCGCTTAAGCTACTTGGTTTGCTAACGTCGAGACAGATAAGATCATCTCTGTTTTCAAAATATGCGAGTACTCCCTGTTTATGTTGCTGATAACACTTTGCCAGGTGCTCTTTATTGTCTGGGACTCGTGTAGATGAAAATTCAAAAACAGCATTGAAAGTACGTTTTAATACGGGGTTGAATATACCGCTTTTAAGGTCTAAGTTAGCCAACATTTTATTAATGAGCATCTGCATAGAAGGCACCCAAAGCGTTAAGTCTCTTTCTAAATAGACAAATTTGGAACCTGGGAAAAGCTTATCAAGTTGTGCGTAATCACAAAAGCATGGAGAGTCAGAAATTACATCGGCTAATTCAAATGCCCTTTTTGTATAGGCGGTGTGAGCGACATTGAATCCATAGTCTAGTAAGGCAACGCTGATACTCGTTGTACCTGTTCTGGGTAATCCAATAATAAAAAGTTTGTTCATGTGCTTATAAAACCAATATAAAGAAATAAGTGTTAGAGGTTGCTGTTGCTTGCAATCTACCTACAGCAAAGGGCTAAACAGGTAAAAAATACGTTCAGTGATGCGGTTGGCTAAAGAGCGTTTTGCCCATAGCTCAGGAGATACCATTACAGAGTCAGCTAAATAACTTTGTTGGACCCGTTCAAGCTCCTGCGTAAACGGAAGGTTGTCTACCGCTAAGGTAACCTCAAAGTTGAGCCATAAGCTTCGCATATCAAGATTTACCGTGCCTATTAGGCAATGATTTCCGTCGATGACAACTGACTTGGTGTGTAATAATCCGCCTTTAAAACGATGAATATTCACACCAGCATCGAGGAGTTCCGAGAAAAAGGCTCGGCTAGCCCATTCAACCATCAGCGAGTCATTTTTATCCGGTACGATGATATCAACTTGCACATCGCGCTGAGCAGCAATAATGAGTGCCAGTTGCAAATTTTCACTGGGTACAAAATAGGGAGTGGTAATAACAATACTTTTTTGCGCTTGATAGATGCTTTGCAGTAAGACCTGATGAATAATCTCATCTCGCATTCCTGGCCCTGACGGAATAACCTGCACTAAATCTGTGATGTCATTGTCATCATGTGGTAAACATTTCGGCAGTTCGGGTAACACTCGCTCATTGGTTTCAACTTCCCAGTCCCACGCATGGATGCTGTTTAGTACAGGCACCGTAGTGCCCGTGATCCTGACCATCACGTCAATCCATTCTCCAACGCCTGCCTCTTGATTGAAATACTTTGGATCAACAAGATTCATGGAGCCTGTATAAGCAATCTGATTATCTAAGACCACAATTTTCCGATGTAATCTTAAATCGAGCCGTCTAAAGAACATCCTCAATGGTGAGACTTCGAGTGCATTGACAACGCTGATCCCTGCTTTTTTAAATGTAGTAGGCCAATGACTTTTAAAAAAGCTCCGGCTGCCAGCGGCATCGAGCAGCAACTTTACGCAAACGCCGCGATTAGCCGATCCCACTAGAGCTTGCGCGACATCATCGGCTTTACCACCAGGTTGCCAGATGTAGAACTCAAGGTGGATTGATTCAGTCGCTTGGTCAATATCCTTGATTAACATTTCAAGGATCTCATGGGTTTGGTTCAGCAGTGTTAATTGATTATCGGCAAGTGCAGGAATACCAATCTGTTTTTCGCATATGGCACTAATTGATTGCCCGTAAAGGCTGGAGACATGAGGCTTATATTGGCGGACGTTATAGAGATTTGAAAACCATTGCTCATAGGGCGAGTACATCTGCTGTGCGCGTTCTGCACGTTTTTTCCCTAAGTTGAGCTCGCCAAACAAGAGGTAGGCAAATGCTCCCCCTAACGGCACGATATAGATTATCATCAACCACGCCAATGAGACGCCAATTGCCCGCCTTTTAACAACGACTCGCACGCTGATACCAGCAATCACTAACCAGTAAATAAATACGCCAGCGAGGGTGAGTAGTTGATAAAAGTGGTACATGTTTTCTTTGATAATATAAGCCTTAGGAGATCGAGAAGAGCACTGGAACAGTCATTAAAGGTGCGCTAGTGAGTTAAGCGACTAATGTTTATGCCACACATGAGTAAAAGCTATTATAATGAAAACATTACCGTAAATCTAAGTAAGAAGCAGAATAACTCATCATGTTTAGAATTCTTCGTAAGCTCATTTTATTTTCACTGTTGTTAGTGACATTGATTGGCCTCTATATTTACCAAAGTACAGTAATTCCGCTTAAAGATACATTGTTAGCAAATGACACTGATGGTGTTAATGCAGTGCAATGTGTCACACATAGCCCGAATGTACCGCTTGATAGACATGGCTATCTAGATATTGCAATCTGGAATATCTATAAGCAGCAGAATGAGGGCTGGCAAAATGTACTAAAACAGCTGGCAGACCGGACTGACTTGCTATTGCTGCAAGAGGCAACGCTAACAGATGATCTAAAGGCACTAATTAACGAGCAAAAACAGGGTTGGGTGTTGGCAAAGGCATTTATATTCGGTGGTGAGCCTGTGGGGGTGATGAATTTGTCGCAAGACTATCCCTTAAGTACCTGCGCCTTTAGATACTCAGAACCATTAATCCAATATCCGAAATCTTTATTGGTATCCTATTATCTGTTGTCAGATAACAGCCAGTTGTTGGTCGCTAATATACACAGTATCAATTTTACGTTAGGACTTGAAGAGTACCGTGCTCAACTCAACGTCGTTGCTGCGGCGATAAGCGAACACAAAGGCCCTGTTATTTTGGCGGGTGATCTCAACACCTGGAGTCGCGAGCGTGGAGAATACATAGCAACAATGGCGAGAAATGCAGCATTAACGGAAGCTGTGCCTAATGATGACTCGCGAACGACCATTTTTGGTCAATCGCTTGACCATATATTTTATCGAGATCTGCAATTGGTAAAAACTGAATCAATTGTCACGGATAGTTCAGATCATCATCCGCTTAAAGCATATTTTAGATTACTCAAAAAAATCCCTTAGTAAGTCAACTACTCGTGAAGAGTCACCGATAGGACAAAGTATGGATGACGCGCACGCGTTACTTAAACAGTATTTCGGTTTTAGTGCTTTTAGAACCGGCCAGCAAGAAGTCGTTAGCAAGATATTAAATGGTCAAAGCGCAGCTGCCATTTTCCCAACAGGGTCAGGCAAGTCGCTATGCTATCAATTACCTGCAGTTACATTGCCAAACCTTACATTAGTTGTATCGCCGTTATTGGCGCTGATGCAAGACCAGTTAGCTTATTTAGACGCTCGAGGTATTTCTGCTGCATCTATTGATTCCACTCAAACCCCTGAGCAGGCCGCGGCAGTATTAGACGGTGTGACCGATGGCAGTATAAAAGTGCTGATGATCTCAGTTGAGCGTTTGAATAACGAAAGATTCAGGCGTTTTATCAGTGGTATTGCAATCTCTTTACTGGTGATAGATGAAGCACATTGTATCTCGGAGTGGGGTCATAACTTTCGGCCCGATTACTTAAAACTACCAAGTTATCAACGGATGTTGAATATTCCGCAAGTGCTGCTGTTAACCGCGACAGCAACTTCAAAAGTGATTGCCGATATGGGCAGTAAATTTGCAATAGCGCCTGAAAACATTACATTAACCGGCTTTTATAGATCTAACTTACATCTCAATGCTGTTGGGATAAAAGAAGCCGATAAATCCCGGTTTTTAGTTAATTGGTTAAATGAACGACAACGCACAAGTGGAATTGTTTATGTGACCTTGCAAAAAAGTGCTGAAATAGTCGCCAAGTATTTACAAGCCAACGGCTATAACGTATTGGCTTATCATGCTGGAATGGACAGTGATGAACGCAAGTCAATTCAGACTCGCTTTATGTCAGGTGAAGTCCCCATCATTGTTGCCACTATTGCTTTTGGAATGGGTATAGATAAAAGCGATATACGTTTTGTGGTGCATTATGATCTGCCTAAATCGATAGAAAACTACGCGCAAGAAATTGGACGTGCTGGGCGAGACGGTAAAGATTCCGAATGTATGGTGCTGGCAAATAAAGATAATCTTAATGTATTAGAAAACTTTGTATTTGGCGATACACCTGAGCTTAACGCTATTACCCGTGTTATTGATGAGATTAAGTCAGTGGCTCAACAGAGTAATATTTGGGAGTTGATGCTCAATCAGCTTTCTACATCCTCAAATATTCGACCTCTGAGTTTGAAAACCTTGTTAGTTTATCTTGAGATGCAAGGCGTTATTAAACCTAAATACAGCTATTTTGCCGAATACAAATATAAGTTGCAGACCTCTTTAGAGGCGATGTTGAGTCGCTTTGATCCCGAGCGCCGGCATTTTGTTAAAGCGATTGTCGATACCTCTGTAAAAGCTAAAATTTGGCACAGTGCTGATCTTAATCAACTTGAGACCATTTACCCTAATAGTCGTGGTCGAGCAATAAAAGCTTTAGATTACTTAGATCAAAAACAGCTACTAGAACTGCAAAGTAAACAGTTAACACAGGTTTATGACGTGTATGCCGCAGAATTAAACGTTGATGGACTAGCAGAGCGGCTTTATCAGCAATTTAGCATTAAGGAGAGCAGTGAAATTGAGCGAATTAATTTTCTCGTGTCATTTTTTGGCAGTGACCGTTGCTTAAGTTTGCAGCTCGCGCAGTATTTCTCAGATCCAAATGCCATCACAGCGTGTGGTCATTGTTCTGTCTGCCTTAATCACATAGCGGTATTACCCGAACCCGCGTACTTGAAACCTTTGATTGAATATGATTTTCAGCAGATCTGCGCTGAAGCCGTTTCAAAGTTAAAATCGCATACATCAGCGGTGTTGTTAACACGCTTTTTATGCGGCTTAACAACGCCCTTGTTTACCAAACTGAAAATGAGACAAGTGCAAGGCTTTGCACAATTTGAACGCTACCGCTTTAAAGAGGTGCTAGCGTGGGTAGAGCAGCAGCTTTAAAGTAGTAACACCTGTATTAGTAGTATGCATAATACGCGTTGTTTTATGCATACTATGTAACAAAGATTTTCCAACTCGACTTTATTAATGTAAAAAAACAAAGAACATGTTTAACTGACTGCAAATTTATCGCTACATAGATTGCGAATAATGATAACTAAGGGATTTCACATGAAAAAAGCCGCGCTAACGCTTGCCATCGCATTATCACTGACTGGGCTCACAGCCTGTCAAACTCAAACGTCTATAGAGCAAAGCACTATTGAAATGACAGATCAAAATTTGGCATTTCAACAGTTTAGTCAGAGTTTTATCGATGATTTGTGGCTCGAATCGCCAACTTGGGCTTTGTATAGTGGTTTTCATCAGTATGACGGTGTGCTTAAAGTCCCCAATGAGCAGGCTCGCCAAGCTAGCTTAGATTTTGTATCGAAGCAATCAGCATTGTTGACTCATTTTGACAAAGACAGTCTAACTCCCGGTTTGTTAACGGATTATCGCTTAATTGAAAACTTGATTGGTCAGATGCGTTGGGACATAGAAACCTTTAAGTCTTGGCAGTGGGATCCAACTAACTACAATGTCTCAGGCGGCTTTGCGCAGATCATCAATGAAAATTTCGCGCCTTTAGATCAACGTTTAGCTTCAGTACTGTCGAGAATGGAAAACGTCCCAGCTTATTACGCTGCAGCTCGAGAAAATATAAGTCACCCTACGCTAGAGCATACACAGCTGGCGATTATGCAAAATGAAGGTGCTTTTTCTGTCTTTAACAATGACCTTCTAGATCAGGTTATCGCTTCAGAGCTAACTAATGAGCAAAAGGTACTGTTTGTAACACGCTTCAATAAAGCCACCATAGCCATAAACGAACATATCGACTGGTTAAAGGCACTTGAAGCCAAATTAGACAAAGAGGGCGCACGTAGTTTCAGAATTGGCGAAACGCTGTATGAACAGAAATTTACCTACGACATTCAAGCGGGGATGAGCGGTAAGGCCTTGTATGAAAAAGCGATAGAAGATAAGAATCGCGTACAAGCAGAGATGACAAAGATCACCGAAAAGCTATGGCCTACCAATTTCGATACGCCAATGCCGAAAGACAATAAAGTGGCCATAAAACAGCTTATCGATAAGTTATCGGTTAAGCATGTTAAGCGTGACGACTTTGTGGATGAAGTTAGGGCGCAGATCCCAGAGCTAATTGCCTTCGTTAATGAAAAGGACTTAGTCACGCTTGATCCCAATAAACCTCTCATCGTACGTGAAACCCCAGCTTATATGCGTGGTTATGCTGGAGCATCGATTAGTGCTCCGGGACCATATGAAAAGTCGGGTAACACCTATTACAACGTCACTCCATTGGACGGCATGAATGATGAGTCCGCAGAAAGTTATCTAAGAGAATATAATCATTGGATTCTGCAGGTGTTAAATATCCATGAAGCGATCCCCGGTCACTACACACAATTGGTTTACTCGAATGAATCGCCAAGCTTAATTAAGAGTTTGTTTGGTAATGGCGCTATGGTGGAAGGTTGGGCGGTTTATACCGAGCGAATGATGTTAGAAGAGGGCTATGGTAATTTTGAGCCTGAAATGTGGTTAATGTATTACAAATGGAACCTACGTGTTATCTGTAACACAATACTCGACTATGGTATCCAGGTTAAAGGAATGACAGAAGCAGAGGCTCTTGATCTTATGATCAATGAAGCTTTCCAGCAACAAGCCGAGGCGCAAGGGAAGTGGCGTAGAGCAACGCTGAGTCAGGTGCAGCTGACTAGCTACTATTCAGGATATCGTGAAATATATGACTTTAGAGAAGAGTATAAAGCACTGAAAGGTGAGGACTTTGACCTTAAGGCATTCCACGAAGAGTTCTTAAGTTATGGCAGTGCTCCAGTCAAATATATTAGAGAGCTAATGCTGCATAAATAGCATATTCAAATATCATTAAACCAGCAGTTAACATAATTGCTGGTTTTTTGTTTGTTTAGTCCTTTGATTTAACAGAAATGTGATCTATCCCATCATTCTCTACTAGCTTATTTAACGCTCTTAATGTAATCTCAATGGTAATCGTTCGCATTTAGATTACGTGAAATGAAAAACATACTGCTCGTTGATGATGATCTTGTACTACAAAGTCTATTAAAGAGCCATTTAGAGGCTGAACACTTTATTGTTACTCTTGCGTCAGATGGCCAAGAGGCACTTGAAAAACTGCAGCATATTAACCCTGATCTTATTATTCTTGATATTAACATGCCAAAGTTAAATGGTATTGAGATGTTAAAATTACGCAATGATAAAACCCCGGTAATGGTTATCTCTTCACTGGATACAGAACGTGAACGCGTTAGTGTATTTGAGCTAGGCGCAGACGATTTTCTGAGTAAACCTTTCAGTCAACGTGAGTTAATCGTAAGGATCAGAGCCATTCAACGTCGAATAGAATTAGTCAGAAATGAATCTGAAATAAACGACGATTTAGCCACCGATGTGTTGTTTGATGATAGTAGCTATAGCGTGTCTATTTCTTCAAAAGAAGTTTCCTTTACTCAAACAGAATTTAAGTTGTTCAAATACCTATTTGAACGCAAGGGTAGGGTTATTGCAAAGCAAGAGTTACAGCTAAGAGTACTGCAAAAAGAACTAGGCCAGTTTGATAGAAACTTAGATATGCATATCAGTAACACGCGAAGAAAATTAGCAGCGATACAGCTGCCTAAATCCTTAATCAATACGGTTAGAGGTAAAGGGTATAGTTTTGCA
>NZ_PJBM01000193.1:0-9580 GCF_002836075.1 Shewanella sp. GutDb-MelDb
ACATCTCTTTTTAGGATAAATAACAACAAAGCAAATCTAATAAAAAGTGCCTTAATGGCACTTTTTTTATGCATTTTTTAACTTGGACATTTTCGTTGGACGTCAGGCTCCGTTATTGTCGGTATAAGCTCGTGCAATCTGTCGCTTTTGTTCAATTAAACTGTTGAGCAAGTCATTAATATGAAACTCTTAGCTGAAAGGTGGCATCAGCGCCGCTACAATATCAATTATTGCTTATTATCTACTAAATCGTAGATGGAGGAAGACCATGGAAAACCCAACGATGACATTAACCCAACTCGGCTGGCGGCCGTTTTTCCAGCAACAACTTAGCCTAGAAGAGTTATCGCTGTTCAGTATTGGTCGTGTGGTTGAGCAGCACAGAAGTCACGTCGTGGTGATGAGTGAGCAAGGACAAGTGAGATTAACGCTCTCGGCGCAGGCTGAGCGCCTATGCGTTGGCGATTGGGCATTGTTTGATGACTCACAGCGGGTGCATCGCCATTTGGATCGTCAGTCCTTGTTCCAACGAAAAGCGCCAGGCTCGAAAGTGGCGACTCAGCTCATTGCTGCAAACCTTGATAGTGTCATGATTGTCTGTTCTCTCAATCATGATTTCAACCTGAGCCGAATTGAACGTTACCTAGCGCTAGCGAAAGAAGCGCTGGTGGATCCCGTGGTGGTATTAACAAAGGCGGATCAGTGTGCTGATGTGGATGACAAGCGCCAGCAAGTGCAGCAGCTAGATCCGTTGATGATGATCCATGCCGTTAACGCGCTCGATAGTGAAGCGCTTAAAGCGCTATCGAGCTATTGCCAAACAGGCAAAACAATTGCGTTTTTAGGTTCATCCGGTGTGGGTAAGTCAACATTGGTCAATGGTTTAATGGGCGTTGACGCGCAAGTTACCCGTGCTGTGCGTGAAGATGATAGTAAAGGACGTCACACCACAACCTCAAGAGCGCTGAAGTGGTTACCTCAAGGTGGACTGCTTATGGACACACCCGGTATGCGAGAGCTACAGCTTAGCCATTGCGAACAAGGTGTTAGTGATACGTTTAGTGAAATTACCGCATTAGCACAGCAGTGCCGATTTAGCGATTGCAGTCATGAAAGTGAGCCTGGTTGTGCGGTCCAAGCAGCCCTGCATGATGGCATAGTGACGGAACGTCGACTGACGAGCTATCGCAAACTGATGCGTGAACAGGCATTGAATGGCGCGACACTGGCGGAGAAAAGAGCCAAAGATAAGGCGTTAGGGAAAATGATCAATGGCGTGCAAACCGCTTCACGCAGGAACAAGAAAAAAGTTTGAGGCTTTAATATGTTTCTTTGTGAGTGCTCCTGCGTTGAATAAAACATCTCGTTTGTAGATGTTTTTTTGTGCCTGACAATCGCAGCTCGATCAGCATAAGGCTATTTTGTTTGAAATAACTCGGTTGCTGAGGCTCTTATTACCGCTGAGTTCATACTCCTATTGGGTTAGTTGTATGTCGGAGTATTGTATATTTGTTACGCTTTCGGTTGTTTTGTGCACTAGATTCGACTTTGTTAGCGCTTTTTTGTCGTAGATCGTGTTTTTTAGCCTACAAAAGATGGTAATTTAGCGACCTTGATATTAAGTACTGTGTATCGGCATAGTCAAAGTGTGTATCGCGTTATAGAGAGGGCTTTATGGAGCATCGTTGGCAAATAGCAATTTCAGCAGGATTATTGGCAGCCGTATGGGCTGGCTTTGCTGATGTATTTCAACTTGTCACCTGGATAGGTTTTCTTGGTTGTAGCACTTTTTTTGCACAAACCGAAACGGGTGTGAAAGGCATGCTGATGGCGATGGCGACGAATGTCTCTGGTGTCTTTTGGGGTTGGCTAATTATTTCTGGAAGCAGTTTTTTTGTCTCTCCGGTTATGGGCTATACCTTCACGGGCATCGCAACGGCTGCCATGTGTTTACAAGCAAGTTATCAAAAGCTCGCCTTTATACCCGGCGCATTTATCGGTTGTTGTATCACCTTTGCAATGGGTGGCGACGTAGCGGCAATATTACCCCCCTTACTGGTGGGCGCGATGCTGGGCTACAGTATGAGTCTACTGACGACTCAGCTAATCAGCTTGACCCAAAAACTACAAACAATATTTGCTGAAAATACAGCAAAAGAGTCATAATTCAACATTGAATATAGCGAGTAACTCAACACTGTGCCGTACTGGGCGAGTGAGTCTATCAACGCATTATAAAAGGTCAAATATAAGGGCCATGGGAATTTTACGATGAAGCAAATTAATTTTCGAACAGTCGATGCGGTATTAATCAAGCTCAGTCTAAATGGAAAGTTCTGGTCTATCTGCACTATGGTTACGCTCATCACTGCAATGGTGGCCGGAGCAAACTATTTCAATAGCAAACAACAGATTGAAGCCGCTTCAATGGCGCGCGCTCAAGCCACGGTTGAGGCTTATGCCAATATGGCGATGACCCAATCTCTTACTGGGCAATCGCTAACTGATTTTGCCGGCGAAAATGGATTGAGTGTTGCTTTTAATTCTGAGACGAAACGCTCAAATGATAATATTAGCGTGAATGCCCCCGTTGACGGTGAGTTCATTAACTACACGGTTAATGTGAGTCGTTGGGAACAGCCAGCTTTGTCAAATATGAATAACATGCTTTGGTTGGCTCTTTTAGGTCTACTGCCGTTATATCTTGTGAGTTATTGGGTATCAACTTCGCTAGGTGGCGGCTTGTGGGATATGTACCAAGCCATAAAAAGACTTGCTGATGGTGATCTTAGTTTTAGACTTAACTTTTTTGGTAAAGATGATTTCAGCTTAATTGCCCGCGAAATAGACCGTAGCGCAGATAACATGAGTGAAATGGTGTCTGCAATTGCACGTAACGCACAAACGCTTTCAGAGGCCGCTGGTGAGTTTCATCAACAGGCGAGTCAAAATGAAAAGTTAACCACTGCACAGCATCAGTTCCTCGATACGGTCGCGGTTGCGATGTCGCAGATGACAGCGGCAGTTGAAGAGGTGTCTCAGAATGCTTCTAGCACCTCAGAGCAAACTCAAACCAACTCATCTCAGGCGGCAAACAGTAAAGTTCAACTGGCTGAAGCGGTAGCGAGTATTGGTATATTAACGGGCAAAATTTCAGAAGCGTCAGCTTCAGTGGAAGACCTTTCCTACGCTGCAACACAGATTGGTGCAGTAGTAACCACCATTAACGGTATTTCAGAACAGACTAATCTGTTAGCGCTTAACGCCGCAATTGAAGCGGCCAGAGCGGGCGAGCAGGGCAGAGGCTTTGCCGTGGTCGCTGATGAAGTGAGAACGTTAGCGAGCCGGACACAAAAAGCGACAGTTGAAATTCAATCTATGATTGAAGGTTTACAAGCGGGTACACATAAATTGAGCAGCATTACTGGCGATATCGTATCGCAAGCGTGCAAAGGCCGCGAGGCTATCGTGTCAGTGAGTAGTGATGTTGATAACATGGCGTTATCGATCAGTACAGTATTCGATATGAGTGCACAAATCGCAGCATCATCTGAAGAGCAAAGTGTTGCATCTCGGGAAATTGGCTCTCAGTTAGACGATATTCGAGGCCAAGCTGAAACGATTAAGCAAACCACTGAACATTCAATTAGTCTTGCGACAGACTTAAATGATGCTTCTCAGGGGTTAGAGCAGTTGTTAAAGCAATATACTTTGGCTAAAGCCACCTAATGTTATAAACGAGTTTTATAACGCGAGGCTTAAAGGTCAGTTTGACTCAGCAGAGCTGTCGCTTTGCACTAAGGTTAGTTCCTTTGCCAATAATGACACCACAGCGCTATCTTTGCCTGATCAGATAATAAAAAATCCAGCAATCATTGCTGGATTTTTTTATTAGCTGAAACCACCATTTAGATTAACTAAAGGTGCTCCAAATAGGCGCGTGATCTGAAGGCTTTTCAATACCACGTAGGTCGTAATCAATATCAGATTCAACCAGACGCTGTGCCAGTGATTTGGTCGCTAAGACGACATCAATGCGCAGGCCGCGGTTATCGACAAATCCTTTGCTGCGATAATCAAACCACGAGTATCGCTCTGTGCGCGTTGGATGCAGTTCGCGGAACGTATCCACTAAGCCCCAGTCCATTAAGGTCTTAAGCCACTCACGCTCTTCAAGTTGAAAACTACACTTACCTGTTCTTAACCAGCGCTTGGCATTGGGCTCACCAATACCTATGTCTAAATCGACAGGCGATATATTGATATCGCCAATGATGGCAATATCTTCATCAGCACTGTGATACTCATTTAAATATACCATTAAGTCTTTGTAAAACTTACGCTTGGCGGGATATTTTATCTCATGGCTAATATTTTCGCCTTGAGGGAAATAGCCATTTAGCACGGTAAGCGGACGGCCATTTTCCTGCATAAAAGTCCCCATGATCATACGGCGCTGAGCGTCGTCTTCATCGGTTGGGAATCCTTTTTGAAGCTTTAATGGCTCAGCCTTCGACAACATGGCCACACCATAGTGTGCTTTTCCGCCATGATAATGCACCTTGTATCCCATTGCTTCTACATCAGCAAGTGGAAAGGCTTCGTCATGTACTTTGGTTTCTTGTAAACCGATGACGTCAGGCTGGTGGCTATCGATTAAAGCTTGCAGTTGATGCAGTCTTGCTCGCAATCCATTGATATTAAATGAAACTATCTTCAATTTTGAGTTCCTTTTATTTACGGCAACACTAACTTATAAGGCTTTACAACCACGCTTTCATATACACCCGCGGCGATATAAGGGTCGGCATCAGCCCAGCATTGTGCATCTTCAAGTGAGGGGAAGTCAGCAACCACGAGTGAGCCAGTGAAACCCGCTTCGCCTGGGTTTTCACTGTCGATAGCGGGGTGAGGCCCTGCGATGAGTAACTTGCCCTCATCAGCTAAAAGCTGCAGACGCGCTAAATGGTCTGTACGAACAGATAAGCGTTTTTCTAAGCTGTTTTCAACATCTTGCGACGAAATCATATACCACATTATTTAAGTTCCTTACGATCTTCTTCAGACATGTTTTTAAAGAGATAAAATACCGTGAGTACCGTATTGATCAGTGTCAAAGCGGTTAGACCAAATACCTTAAAGTTTACCCAAGTTTCTTGCGATAGGCTAAAGGCAACGTAGATATTAACGAGAGAGCATGCCACAAAAAACAGTACCCAATACCAAGTCACATGGGCCCATATCTTGTCAGCAACAATTAACTCTTTGCCCAGCATGCTTTTTAAAATGGGTTTATTCATAAACTGGCTAACCACTAGCGCGATGGCAAACAGAGCATACACGATAGTGACTTTCCATTTTATAAATGAGTCATCGTGCAAAATCAAGGTTAGCGAGCCAAACACGGTGACCATTGCAAAGGTAATGAGGTGCATCTTCTCCAGTTTTTTATACAGGATGTAGGTAATGATGAGCTGCAATGCGGTGGCCGCAATCAATGCGCCACTGGCAACGTAAATATCAAAAAATTTGTAGACGGCAAAAAAGATAACCAGAGGCAGAAAGTCGAGCAACTGTTTCATAGGATAGTGTCAATTCAAAATTCATAAAAGTGTGCTTGAGTTTAACATGCAAGCCATGAAGGAAAAAGGGTAACGGGTTCACTTGAGCACTTCGGTAAACCCATGTTCAGTATGGCTGCATTAGGGTTAATGAATTGCCACCATCTCGCACATATTGCGCTAGTTAGTTGTTGCAAAAATTTGGCAAAAAGAGTGTCGCTGCTGATTAGAACCGTTACGCTTTAATTATATGTGGCAAAACAAGAGGGAAAGCTTGAAGGCAGCGGTATTTGTTTTAGCTTGAAAACAGTGATTAAAGGTATAGTCTTTCAGAAATGCTGTCATGGGCTTACTATTTATTTACTTCACGGACAGTTACACTGTAGGAGAGGTCATCACCTAACGAAAGACTAGCCTCATTATTAACAAGGGTGCTTATAGAGGGTAACTTAAGCTCATTTCGTGTTTCAGGATCAGATATAAGATATTCAATAACTGTATAATTCAGAGTGGCATAATTATCATGCACATAAGACTGACTGATTAACAACAAAACTGTGTTGTCTGTTTTTTTCAGGGTTTTGCTTTCCTGTAAACCTATCTCCTGCTTTCCTTGGTACATTCCGTTAATATCGAGCGTCACCTCAACGATATATTCCGCATGAGAACTGAAGGACGAAATTATTATACTTAAACAGAAAAGGCACCTAATAACTTTACTCATTACTCATTATCTCCTCTAATAGCCCTGCGCTAGAACTCGACTCCAACAGGCTACAGTACTTCAATATTCCATAACACTGTGACATTTTATTAAACGTTAATCAATCCTGAGGACCCCCAATATCTGTAAAGTAAGGAGCGCCATAAAGTATATTGATTAAAGGAGGATTGCCCCTGGGAAACCGCATAAGCATTTGATGTAAAAGGTCATGAGTATGAGATTTGAAATACAGACGGAGACGGATGAAAATAGGTAGTTAATACGCTGATATTTTGGGGTTAATGATATAAAAAATGATTAACTATCGATGCTAAAGGATCGTTGTAACTTGTGAAATTTTGACGAATGACATCAGATGTTAAACTAGCGTGAACTCTCGCGCCGCTATTTACTATGTAAAGGCATCAATCTGGCTTGGGAATAAGGACGCGGCTGCGCGCGGCCTATGCTTATTCGTTATGCGTATTTCCCGATGATAGAAAGGAGATCTTCAACATTGTTTGCAATGTAGTCAGGCTTAACTTCCCAACTTTCAGGCTCAGAACGACTATATGCGGCCGCGACAGAAATCACCTTGGCACTATTTCCAAGCGCGGACTGTAGATTACGGGCAAACTTGGCATCAGCTTCATGGTCACCGATGTACATTAACAATTGACTATTTGTATGACCGAAAATTGATTCCACACATTTGATACCACCAAATGGATGAGGCTTTTGGTTGCCATTTGATACATCATCGTAACCAATAATCGCTTTAAATGGAGCGTCTATTCCATTATCTCTAAGTACACGACGAATATTGTTTTGTGAATTCTGAGAACAGATACCATGATGAAGTTGTGAAAACTGCTCAACGACATTTTTAATACCATCAAAAAGCGTCACTTCAGTTTGATTTTTCTCTTGGTGCTCTGCCCACATACTGCCAGCTCGGATCATTTCGTCATGAGATAATCCGTAATAATCAACATAGAGCTCTTGCCAGTTTTTAGCACCGTGATTGGCTTCATGGTAAAAATCTTCGCTGAGCAAATACTTAGGCAAATTGTTACCTGTTAAATGTGGAGCAACGATAGATAGAATGGCTTTTGTAATATCAATATTCTTGGGTACTGAATTAACGAGGGTTCCATCGTAATCCCACAGTATTGCGTCTAATTTCATTTCATCACCTCATTATCCAATAAACTTAATTGAATCATACACCTTACGACAAGTTTGTGTATACGCATAACGCCGCATTAAGGTGTGAACAATGCCACCACCATACTTAAACCATTGTGCCATAAACACTTAAGCTGACATAGAACCGAGAATGCCAAGCGTTGAGGATTACTCCTAAATGCTTTGTTAGCAATTTATGCTTTCTAATGAATTAGATATTGTTTTAGCTTTTCTGGATGTAAAACTGTGTCCATATTCGTCCCACCGGTAATACCACGACTAGCCAGTTCACCAACCATTACGTTTAGTATATCGACAGAAGCCACCCATCTTGTACGATTCAACGCTACTTTTACTCACATAATTATCATCAAAATCATTACTAATGTCATCTAAAGAAGAAGTTAAATAGATGACGCTGCCACTTACCATGGCTGGCACTGCCTTTTCAAGCAATTAGTTGATATTACAACTTAAATAATTGTTAATACTTGTCTAATATCAAGCTGTTGAACCCAAATGTCTTCTTTATGATAGGCCTCAATAGCCAGTGGTGAGATTATTAATTCACCCGTAATATGGTCATCCTCAGTGGTAATTGAAGCATAAGAACCATCCGAGAGTCTGATGTTGATCCCCCAGTCATATATGACAACTTCATCTGACGGAATTAGCTTCCTAACCTCAGTTTCATCTTGTACTGCACACCGACATCTAAGACGAAGGATCTCTATAGCCTCTATGGTGATACGGTCATTTTCCGTAAACTTAATTTCAGAACATGGGCCGATAGAGTCATTATCACTTTGATACTCAATGTCATCCGGTTTCTGCACTAGCCTAAACTTTGGAAGATGGAAATCATGCCCTTGAGGGCTGGTATTCCATTCGTTCGTCAGCTCAACAAAACTGGCTTGCTTCCTAAAATATAACGGTGGAAAACATGTGACATTTCGCTGAGTAAAATTGAAATTCGCAAATTGAGTTATTAAGTTAATCTCTTGGCCTATTAGAGACTGTAATGATTCTATCGATTCGCGGTCTAATTCATAACGAAATTCTTGCATGGCTTGCTCCCTAAATATAATCCTATCTCAACACATTAATTTCTGCTAAAAAATGCCCAAGCATGAGTATATCCCCATATTGTGACAGTAAGATTATTTCACCGTATCCCAACGTAAGTTAAAAAAATTAATTGTCATTAATGAAGCCGACCCACTTGCACCGCTACAGGCCTGTGCCTTAACCTTCGTAGTTTAAGGCATAACAGCCAGCCATTAATCATCAACAACATACCTAGCTTTCAACGCAATATTAACGATTGACGTCTATCAAAGAAAAGCTTGAATCATGTCCTACTGAGTGGCACGAATAAATTCTCGAAAAGAAGTGAATTAGCAGAGATTAGTGAGTTTTAAGGCGTGGATGATTAACCCTGTAGATTGACAGATGAAAGTGCTCTTGAAGTTACGCTCTTGAGGCTAGTTTACTTGCATATATTGACAACTATTTGATATTTTTACTGAGTAACGAGGTGTTCATCTATCACTTCACCTTTAGCAAATATCTGCGTTGAATCAGTAGCATTAAATAGCTTATGCCATTGATCTACAACATCCCTATCTGACTATGCATTAACCTGATATAAATCGATATAAAGTACAAGATGCAGATGATTACTCATCACTGCGTACGCAGCGACATCAATGGCAAACACTTCTGTAAGCTTCAATATCTGCATCTCTACCCAAGCTTGACGGTGGTCGTAGTTTTTCCCAGTGTACTTATCATCACCACACATTCTTTACGAAAAATCAGGCTCGCCGAACTACACGGCTGCAACAATGGTAATAAGGTGTGTTTTCGATGCAACTCAATGTTCTTCTAGGCCGTGGCTACAACCTCCTTGTTAAATGCTCTTTCAAAACTTAGCAGGAGGCTATACGTTATGCCATTAACTATGGGTGGCACTATTTTTTGCCCTGCTCAAGACATACGGATTTTATGTCATTGTTTATTAGCTTATTAGCAATGCTGTTGATCTAGGCGCTTAAATATTTTTGTACGTTGTTCAGATGAAAAAGTGTAGTAACCAAAAACTATATCTGAACCTCCCTTGCGCTTT
>NZ_PJBM01000194.1:0-9454 GCF_002836075.1 Shewanella sp. GutDb-MelDb
TAGTGATGATGGTAGAGTCATAATCACCAATTACCCCAAGGAATACATTTATCCTATAATAATCGGTCTCATACGACATAGTTAATGGATAATAGGCACAATGTCGAAGAGGTACTTTCAATACAGTGCCTTTTATCTGCAGTCGCTAAAGTTTATTTAGGTGACCACTTAATTTGAAACTCAATCTCTTCTTCATCATCACTGCGTTCGTGCTCAACGCTATATTCCGCGCGAACGGGGACATAGACCCTCTCGCCAGCAATCTGTATTTCAAACTTTTCGCCCGACTCTAATGAATCAGCTAAACGCCTAAGTTTGGCGGCGAAGTCGGCATTGCTATAGCCTTTCTCAATGTCCCGTTGTGCTTTTTTGTTCATGTCGATATTCCCTGTGTTTTTACTGCTATGTTTTAATACTTACCGCCACACTAGTCGAGCTTTAACCACAGCTCTTGCTCTTTCAGCTCGCCATTTTCTGTCCGCTTAGTTTGCCACTCTTCACCTGTAATCTGGTAAGTAAAAGCAAACGGCATATCTGCAGCTACTCCAAATGAGTTCAGTTGTGGGTATTCGACATATTCCGTTGCTGTATATGTATAGCGTCCCGTGCCTGCAGCCCAAAACTCACTCTCTGGTTTAGCCTCTGTGCCGATATTTTTCATGGTAGTAAAACTAAAATGATTTTCAGAGATAACTTTAATCGCACTCAGCTTTAGGTCGCCGTATTGCACCCATTTGCCATTACCATCGAGGTACTGACCAGAAGTTAACTTCCAACTACCAATAAAGGGGTTTTCAGCGGCGCTCAAGGGAGATGCAACCAATATCAATAGCGTAATAACAAACATCGACTTAGGTTTGATTCGTTTCATTTCTGTTCCTTGAAATTAACAATCTACTTAATTTGAAAACAGGGTTAAAAGGTTAATCATAAACCTCGTCGATACCTTCAAGCTTAACCCAATCATGACAACGAGTTTGATATACCGTCATTGTAGGCGAGGCTAACTGCGCTTTTGACACTGCATCATCGGCAAAGTTACCTAGTGGAATAGCAACCACCTCTGGCATTACGTCCATGGTAAACCACAGATTCCCACCGCAATGAGGACAAAATTGAAAAGTGATCACCGCGCCTTTACGTTGATAGTGATGGCTGGCGCCACTAAACGTGACTTGACTCAATTGATAGCGAGCCTGAACACCAAAAGCGCTTCCAGTCCGTTTTTGACAGGCATTACAATGACACACAGACACCCGAATGGGCTCACCTATGACCGTTAAAGATAACTGACGACAGTTACAACTCGCTTTGTGCATAACACCATTCCTTGGGTTGCATTACAAATGTGGATTTATTAGTGGCTCATAAAAGTGACCTTATTTGGTCTGTGACCCTGTACGAGGAGTTGCTAGGTTCAAGCCTACACTAACTTAGCGATTTTTTAAGTCGTTGCATACCTTCATCAATACTAACTATTGCGCTATAACCTAGATCGCGTTTCGCGGCGCTGATATTATAATAGTGACTGGTGGAAAGCTGCCTTGCAACAAAACGGGTCATTATAGGTTCTTCCGTTTTACCTAATAGATGGTAAATCGTTTCCAATACTGCGCCAACGCCATAAGCAAGTGAAGTGGGTACCCGCTTACTGACGCTTGGCAGTGATTGGCATGCCAAAATTTTATTCAGCATCTCAGCCATGGTAATCGGCTCATCATTACTCAAATAATAGGCTTTGCCAGCGCACTGCGCTTTTAGTCCTGCTGCATTTGCTCTGCATAACCGCTCTGCCGCTAAGATATGTGCAAAGGCCGCGTTACCGACGTAGATAGTATCGACTAACTTATCTTGCTGACCCACCAGCTTTAAACGCCCTGCTTTAGCACGTTCAAGTACCCGTGGTACCAAATGTGGGTCACCTGGCCCCCAAATAAGGTGTGGCCTTAATGACACCGTCTGCAGCATTTGTCCTGCATCGGTTTTATCACCACTGGCGCTGATCATCATCTTTTCGGCAACCGCTTTAGATTCACCATAATGATTAAGATATTGCTCTGCATACGGCGCTGATTCATCACAGCCATTTTCATCATGGCCTGTAAACGTAACGCTTGGGGTGCTGGTGTATATAAGTTTGCTGATATTGGATTTTTTGCAAGCCTTGATGATAAATCGAGTTCCATCAACATTGGGTGAAAAATAGCTCTGCTTGCTACCCCAAACACCCGCTTTAGAGGCCACATGAAATACAATATCGCAGCCTTGCATCGCCGTTAATACCCCTGCTTCGTCAGCAAGATCGCCCTTTACCATCTTCACGCCCATCGCTGACAGCAAGGGGTGTTCACCACGGGCGAACCCTGTCACCTTAATGCCAATCGCAAGCAAGCGTTCACAAATGGCTTTACCTAAAAAACCACCCGCGCCGGTGACAAATGCGTGCGATGCGTAATTTTTGAGATTAATCAGTGCCGTTTGTTCTTCTAGGGCAAAGACACTCAAAGGGGGGACTAACGGGTTATTGTCAGACACAATCAACTATTCCTTGATCTGTTTCTGGGCCCAAACGGCCAATTTCTCTCTAAATATTTTGGCGTTGTGGCGAATATCGACGGGAAAATCAGGGTGAATGAGAAAACGCTCAATCCCCTGTGTGTGGCTGTGTTGCTCTGCCAACGTTCGTAATTGAGCGTACAATAAGCTCGACTTTGAACAGGCCGCTGCTTGATTAAGCTCAATACAGACTAACGGGGTTAACTTACCCGCAATCACCACACCCACAAGCGCACTGCGCTTAATATCAGGAAGGGTATTAAAAATCCGCTCACTTGGAATAGAGTAGTAACGTTGAACGCGGTTATCCGCGGTTATCGCATCTACGCGATGCGCTTTACGCCCACACATCCACAATAAGCCTTTATCATCAAGATAGCCCAAGTCGCCCATTCGGTGTCGAATGAATCCGCCGTCGTTGATTTTAGCCGCTATGGTCGCGCTTTCTCTTTGGTAATAAGCGCGGCTCACCATAGGGCCTTTAACCACAATTTCGCCAATCTGATACGGGGGGAGCGATAGTGTGTCGTGCCAGTTTTCAATTGGGCTTTCATCAATATCGATAATCGAGATATCAACGCCTGAAATGGCACTTCCAACACAGATCCCCCCCCCATTATCGGTAATAGTGGTGGTATTAAATAGCGATTGGCTGCCAATTTTACTTAAAGGTAGAGACTCTGTCGCGCCATAAGAATTAAGCACTTCAACATCACTATTGAGCATAGCGCTAAAGCGTTTAATCGATGAGATGGTTGCGGGGGCGCCAGCCGATATCACTCGCTTGATACTGGTGAGTTGGTGATTGGTGCGACTTCCCGCTTGACCTAAACGCTCTATCAATGCCGGGTTAACAAACATATTGCTGCATTGATACTTTTCAATAGCAGCAAAGATAAATTCGGGATTGGCTGTAATGGGTTTACTTGCATCCATGTCTGGCACAATCGATGCCATGCCCAACGCGGGCCCAAATAAGGAGAATAGCGGGAAAGTGGCCAAATCGCGCTCACCCGATTTGATGGCGTAATCATGTTTAAGCGCACTAATTTGTGCTTCAAACATTTTATGGGAATAGACCACCCCTTTTGGCGTGCCCGTACTGCCACTGGTAAACAGAATCGCCGCCATAGCGTCATCCGCTAGCCATTGCAGTTTAAAGGCGGTGTTATCACACTCTTTGACTATTTGTTCTAGGTTAACGGCACCCGTTAAGCCATTAACGAGCCTACCACCACCCACTGAGATCAGGTGGTTGACACTGTGCTTGCCCCAGCCAAACAAACGTCTAGCGACATGCGCTTTAGGGATCCCTATAAACACATCTGGTTTGGCCTCAATAAAACACTGTTTGAGGTTTTTAATTCCCATCCCAGGATCGACCAAAATAGGGATAATACCCGCTTTAAACAGCGCAAAGGTCAAACAGAAAAAATCGATACTGGGAGTGACCATCAGCACCGCTTTCATGCCCGGAGTCAGCCCAAACTGGATCAATGCGGCAGCGATGTGATCGCTTTTAGCATTAAGCGTTTGAAAGTCCATCTCTTCATAGCTTAAGCGGTCAAGTGCTTGACCGCGGGAGTGTTGTACAGCAACAGCAAGAGAGTCAGGTATGTGGTTGGCAGCGTCGACAAGATGACGACAAAGATTGGCACCAACGTGCTGACGCTCAAGCGGGCTAATCATTCTATTTACGCCACCGAGTCTTGTACTGCTTCAATGCTATTTTCATCGATGAAGGTGTTGATATGAGCAATGACTTCATCGCTAGCGTCCTCAAGAATATAGTGGCCACAATCAGCAAACTCATGCACTTGTGCATGGGGCATTCTTTGTTTCCATTCATCCAAAAAGTGCTTATCAAACACAAAATCTTGCAGTCCCCAGCAGATCACGGTGGGCACATTGGCAAACTTATCTAAGCTTGCGGCAATGTCTGACACCATCTCATAATTGCGATCGCCCGGCTTTAACGGAATATCCTGCACAAAACGTAAAGTGGAGATACGGTTTGCCCACGAGTTAAACGGGGCAACGTAGGCCTGACGGATATCTTTATGCATCGGCTTACGCTTCACACCCACATAAGACGCTGCCGATGAGAAAGCATTAAAGCCACGCACCAAACATGTCCCTAGAAGGGTATTACGGCAGATTGAAAGCGCCCACGGAAAAGGTTTTGTTTTCGGAAGGTGAAACGCGCCCGTATTGAGAATAACTAAACGCTTAATACGTTCAGGATAGCGAGCAGCGTAACCCATACCAATCATGCCGCCCCAATCGTGGACAACAAGCGTAATATTATCTTTAACGTCTAAATGCTCAAGCAAGGCTTCAAGATCGTCTATACGACTTTTCAGAGTGTAATCGTAACCACTGTCATCAGGCTTATCAGAAAGGCCACAACCAATATGATCAGGCACTATGCATTGATGCTTACCGCTTAGCGCGCTAATAAGATTACGATAATAAAACGACCAGCTCGGGTTACCGTGAACCATCACGACCGGGTCGCCAGAACCTTCATTAACATACTGAAGTTTATTGCCGTTTCTATCTAAATAATTACGTTTAAATGGGTGTAGGGTGTCTAACATGACGCTTCCTATAATTTTATACTGGACTTATGATAAATGCGTAAGGCTTACCAGCGACGAGTGCTGCTGGCCAGTGGTGTTACCACTTAAGCCCCAACATCATGCAATTTAAGCCACTACCAATGCCTAAAAAGCTCACTTGGTCGCCGCTTTTCAAAAAGCCTTGGTCATGTGCCATAGCAGCGGTAACGGGCAATGAAACCGTGCCCATGTTGCCCAGTAATCTATAAGTCGGAAACTCTTTTTCTTCAGGAATGTTAAGTGCTTGCAGAACATTACGACGATTTGACGAACCCACTTGGTGACAAATAACTTTATCAACTTGCTCAACTAACCAGCTGCGCTGATCTAAGAAGTGGCTCCAAGTATGGCGCGCGAGCTCAACACCCTCTTTAAGCAAAGCCACACCATTGGTGCGCATAAATTCGCGGTATAACTGCGGACCCGCTTCTTCGAGTCCCCATTGGCACAAATCGTAATGTTGCGGCGCTGAAAGATGACTTGCACCTAACAACTGATGCTGACGATCACCTTTTAAATTGAGGCTGCCATCTGTAAGCAAAACAGCAACGGCACCAGAGCCACCGGTTAATGTTGCTAGCGACGATGCAAAGTTTTGCATCGTCGGTTCAGCAAGCATTTTGTCGATGGTGATATCCACAATATGTCGAGCAGACTCACAAGAAACCACCAGACCGGCTTTGATTTGGCCTAACTCAATGCGGTTAGCAATATCTAAAATACCTGACAACACGCCTAAGCACGCGTTACTGATATCATAAATTGCCGTATTTTTAGAGACGCCAAGTTCAGCGGCGATACGACATGCTGTTGCGGGTTCATGTTGGTCACGGCAAACGCCAGTGTAAACCACTGCGCCTAAATCGCTGATATCGACGCCAGTTTCATCAATCGCCTTGTGCGCCGCAGCTAATGCTCCGTCAGACAATCTGTGCCCTTTTGGCCACCAACGTCTTTCATGGATCCCAGTCAATGCAGCAAGTTGCCCCATCGGAATACGAAACTTTTTGTATAACGGCGCTAAACGAGATTCAAGCTCCGAAGTTGAAACAACTTCAGGCGCTAATTCGTAGGCCATGCTATTGATAAAAACGCGGGAATATTTCATGAAACTGTATTTAATCGCTCACTAAACTGGCCAATTTACGACCAATGAAGATAATTATTTATTATTAACCAGCCATTTGAGCAAGAAAAAGCAGATGATTCAATAAAAAACCTCATAACTGAGACCTTTAAATCCACTCTATCATCAACTTTGCTCTAAAAATGGCACCACTTTACCGTCAGATTCAATCATCACTGACTCAATTACAACTTAATAAACAATTTGTTACGCACTTATTAAATTATCAAACTGTCATTTTTCTATTTAAATGCACTAATTATCGCATTTCGAGGCGTAATACTGTTTGAACAAAATTCACTCAACTTTACTTGGTAACCGCTCTCTTCTAAAAAGCAAACTCGGTCAAGTAATAGCCATTTTTCGAATACGCTTCTGAAAAGATGGGCCACCAAATCGATGCGACGAGTCAGTCGCTGTCGTTCACGCCCGTTGGCTTGATAATGTGCCCAGTCTATCGAATCAATCAAGGGCACTTTCTTGGTGTCTGCGGCCCAGCGACTGAACGTTTCAAACTCACCATTGAGCTGACTTTGCTTAATAGATGGAATGGGCAAATACTCATCCACTTGACGCATCTCACGTTGCAAAGAATCGAATCCTAAGCGCCATGCCATCTCTTGCAGCCGATATTGATTACCTTTAGCACTGGCTATCATGCTTTGTTGCAAAGGCAGCTGCAGATCTGCTCTAGTCAACAGCAGATCGCTTGCTTTAGCCGTCATTGAGAGTGGCTGGTAATACTGAGCCTGAATAAGATGGTAGCAACACGGCGATATCACCACTTGCCGAGTCCCAGCATTACTGGCGTGCTGTAACAAGGTAACGTGCAGATCACCGCAAGCATGCAGCGCTACAGCCAGCTGTTGCTCCTCAAGCTGGCCTTGCTGCTCCGCAAACGCATCAGCACAGACAAAACGCTGTGGTAACTGCCATTTATCTGCAAACTGCTCACCTGCAGCGCACAGGCTCTGCTGCCACTCTAAACTTACCACGCTGCGCCCTGTCGCTTTTGCGATCAAGCGCCCTAAATGCCCTTTTCCAGCACACCATTCAAGCACAGGCAGTTTAGTATCCGGCAAATGTTCAACAAAAGCCGTGATCTGTTGCCACTTACGCCCTTTTATATGCGCACTAAAATGGGCCATATCATTCGCTTGCAGTAATGCTAATGGCCGAATACTTTCATCATTAAATGACCCAGTGCTTACATCATTTAATGATGGAATTATTTCTGCAGGCTCAGTGGATATAGCCGCTGCAATCTCCGGGAGTAATAAGTTTAAGTCCCAATCGCTTCCAGCGGCCTGTAGATCTTGCTTTAACGACGGTAGTAATCGCTCACTTAGGCTTAACTGACAGGCATCAATAGTATCAAGTTCATCATCTGCAATTTGCCAAACCGATCTCGCTAGCGTCGGAAAAGCATCACCCCAGGGTAATTCACGACATTCAAAACTGCGGTTTTGCCAAAGTGTACGGCTCAAGTTCAGCAAACTGTCGAGCTGTTTGAATTGAGTCGCAAAGGCTGATCTTGGGCTATTATTTTGCTGCATATGAGATAAACATTGATTCGACGTTGATGTTAAAAGACATTAGAACCGCTTTAAACAATAAAAGGAGACTTTTTTAAGTCTCCTTTTAGATAAGTAACGCCAGTTTATCACAGCTCTTTACCGCAAGGGTTATGGCGCTATTGAATCTTGCTTTTTAACTTGCATCCGCCTTCCCAGCCATACGCCAAGCCCCAGCGGAGCAAAAAAGACCACCAGCAAGAACAATACAAAATAGAGTATTAGGCTCTTGAGCGTTTTAGTGACCTCTTCAAAAACCACTTTAACGGTTTGCTCAGATATTTTCTCTAAATCAACTGCCGCTGCAGCGCGCTCTCTCGTCACCATGGCTTCTAATGCAATACGCTCGTTTTTCACCATCAACTCTAGCGCTTGTCGCTCAACTGACAATTGCGCCAGCTTATCGTCTGTTGATGCACTCAATTGCACTAACAGTGGCGTTAACTCTCTGCGCAGATCGACCGCTAGCGCTTGCATCATCTCGGGGCTTTGCGCCATGAGTTGCTGAAACTTGGCTGAGGTATCACTAATACTCATTAAAGTGGCTTGCACTTCATCGGCGTTAATATTGGAATGTAATGCATAAAGCTCTGCTTTCCAGCCCAATATCTTTGGCATTTGCTCGGCAATCATTGCCATTCTGTCAGAAATATCACTCATTACCTCAGGCACGGTACCAAAAGTGGTTACCGCATCAAACTCATTGATTTCATTGTACTCTAACCAATCAGTAAAGGCTGACTGACGCGTAAATGACATATCATTAATCGGGTACAGTGCAACATATTGCTTAACGAAATTCTGGTTCTTTTGGAAACTTGCCGCACCAAATTTTTTAATCGTGCGTTCAAACTGATCTCTCAGATGCTGACTCACGTCGATAGCCGTTTGCTGCTGTTCACCAAACACATTCTTACCGGCGCCGGATTCAAAGAATTGCACCATTTGTTCGGTAAACACCCAGGTATCAACCATGGCTGCAGTAGGAGATGCTTGAAATATGGTATGTTGCAGATTCTGCTCGGCGTTAATTTTCCACATCAGTGTATTCGACTTAATGGGAACACTGTCGCTGTTGCGCTCTATTAGATCGGCGGCACTTTCCACCTGACTATAAAATACCGTACTAAAATCTCGGCTAAAAACGCGCATATTTAACTGATCTTTAGGTAACGGCTCAATGCCACTTTCTAACTTGATCTCTAACAGGGAACACCCGGCAACCAACACAGCCGTAACAATGACAAAGCAAAAGCGAAACACCGCTTTCATAAAGCCTCCATTAAAATACAACATATTGAATACTATCAACTAATAAATTATTTAGTTAAATTCTAACATCCGTTCTCTGCTAGACCTACAACTAACACACATTAGGGTTTTAGATCGCTTACATAAACTAATGGTTACGATAAGAACCTAGAGCTCACGTTAAGTAAATCACTCGCGAACAGATAACCTCGTCACTTAATTCTAGCTACTTTATACTCGTTGTATTAATAATTTAATCATATTGTCGGCGTTCTGTAGGCCTTCAAAACACCGAGGCGAATCTAAGCCCTCGGCACACATTATGG
>NZ_PJBM01000195.1:0-9308 GCF_002836075.1 Shewanella sp. GutDb-MelDb
GGTAGTACTCAAGAGTGGTACGTAAAGCTCTTCTATGTGGAATAGATGCCAGGGCGGCTGATGATTTCGAGCATCGGCGTAAGTGGGTTGCTTCGCGGTGTTAGAATTGGCGACCATCTTTACCATTGATGTCTGCGCCTATGCTGTGATGAGTAACCACTTGTAGCGAGTGTTAAAAGTAGTTGCTGATAGAGCCAAAAAGATAGTCAGATAAAGAGGGGATTATTCAACGGCACAAAGGTTTTAAAGGGATGTTATTGACTCAACAGTTTGTTAACGGAATATGTTTGGTAAAAATTTTGAGGTTCTAGTGATAGTCAGTGAATTATAAGTAAATATGCCCGTCAGGATCCTGAAAGGCATATTTTCAGCTGTTTTCTAAGCGCTGTGTTAGCTCTGTTTTAACCCACGAGTCTAAAAAGTACGGTTATATTGCAATCCGACCATCATGGCATTGGCATGACTCGTTGCCGTAAGGTTTGTGGCCAAATAGGTACCGCTGGCGATATCTATCGGGATCATAGGTTTTGATTCCACCACACTCACATCTTGGCCTAATACATAAGTAAACCCAAAATCCATATTGGAGTTTTGCGTTAACTGATATGTAAAACCAGTTGAGAAAAATTGTCTATCGGAATCCGGCACCGAAATAGAGGTAAATTGATCTTGTGCACTGACATCGTATAGATAACCAGCTCTAAGGGTCCAAGTATTATTCAGGTAGTAAGTCGCACCAATAGCGTAGTGCCAACCATCTTTCCACTCATAATTATTCAGTGTGCCACTGGTATCGGCATCCAGACTTTCAAACACGCTCCAACCTATCCATTGAATACTATAATGTAGCGCGATATTAGTATTTTCGAGATGATGGAAACCTGAAAATTCAACCATGCTTGGCAGCGGGATCGGTAGTGTATCGTCGATAGGGCCGGACTCGGCCATATAACCCGCGTAATCGACATCGCCCTCAGTTTCTATTGTAGGGCTATAACGATAAGACAAACCAAAGCGGTTATTATCATCGAGCTCATACACAGCCCCCAGATTAAACCCCAGCCCCCAACCTTTAGCATCGACAGTCAGTAGATTAGTGTCTGTTGGCTGTAAACTCCTTTTGAGCTTACCTGTACTGGCAATGATATCCAGCCCAGCCCCAAGGCTAAGATGCTCATTAATCCGATAAGAGGCGGATAAACCAAGATTGTAACTCTTAACTTCACTCTGGCCACCAAACTCACCAGCAATGTAATCATCACTATATTCTGTTTTAGTACCAAAGTTGGAATACGCGTTAATGCCCCAAGCAAACCGGTCATTGACTGGCATGATAAAGTGAATGTTAGGAGCGATAGCCATGTCGCCAGCATCATCATAGTTTGCTGATTGAACCGAGCTATCGACGAGAGCCCCTTGGCTATATAACTCTCGGCTATAAAGCGCATCTTTGACTTCGATCATGGAAGTGATGCTGATGAAACCTACTGACAAAGCGGGCTCATTAAACAGTGCCATAGTGGCGGGATTACGCGACATAGAGGACGCGTTATCTGCAATGACCGCATCTCCGGCAAATGCGCGTCCCAGGCCTGCGTTTGATTGCGCATTTAGCTGAAAGCCAGCGCAATATGCCTGTTGTGAAAACAATATCGCTGCGCCAATAATAACCTTCTTATTCAATCGACTCATCTCCCTCATAGTTTACTATCCTTTGGATCCTGCTCTTTCCGAGCTTATCGAATTTGGTTTATCGTACTTGCCTTGACTGAATAAACGCAGCCATGCAGGCCGACGTTTAAATAGGACGCAGATAGTATGTGAATATAAGAGTAATTAATGAAATCAATGTCTTATTTTAGAAAACAAATACAATGGCAGCAAATAACCGCGGGTTGATGTTTTGAGTCTTGTTTATACTTCAAATATTCAATTTTAGATGTTTGAGGAAACGAGGCTGAAGCTAGAATGACCTCTCTGAGTGAGAGATATAAATGCTGAACTGGACTTTCAAATAGATGTGATTGCCTAGACTATGTTGTACTGAAGTTAGCTTATTATTATGTCTAAATAACATGGTCACCCATGTTCAATATCGGGGTTATATATACAGCTACATTTTACTCTGACCCGGTTAACTGCGGAAACGGAATGAGTCCTTTTGTCGCTAATAAAAGGCCACTTTCTTCTGCAGCAAGAAAGTGGCCTATTTTATAGATACAATCTATGGATATTCAGCTGACGCTGACGCTTTTTAAGCGAGCAGATTATTCTTCATTGCTGGAAATTAGATTGCTAACGGCTCTTGATACCAGATCTTTTTTCATCAGAGTTGGTGTAACAGGCTGTGTAAACCAGAAGCTCATCGGCTGTTCAAAGCCAATACCGTGCATATAATTATAGATCGCCTTACGCAGCCCTTCGCCAAGCATTTCATGATCTGTGCCGGTTGGATCGGTGAAGTCCACATCGTTTTCAGCGAATAAGATCTCAGGGCGCTCAGCTAGCGTAATGCCAAATTTCTCAGGGTTAATGCCAATAGGACTGTGGATCGTGGCCACAAAACGGTGCCAGTAGGCGGACTGGAAGCAACCTTGATTCATCATCTGACGTACCATTTCCAGCGAGTCGATGGTCTCTTGTTCGGTTTGTGTTGGAAAGCCATACATCAAATAGGCGTGAACCAATATACCTGCATCACTGAAGGCTTTGGTTACCTGGGCGACTCGCTCAACACTCACGCCTTTTTTCATCAGTTTCAATAGACGATCTGATGCTACCTCAAGACCGCCGCTAACAGCGATACAACCGGAATCCGCTAACAACTGACAACGCGCTTCGCTAAACGTCCTCTCAAAACGGATATTGCCCCACCAACTGATCACTACGCCACGTTCGATTAGCCGTTTTGCAAACGTAAACAAAAGCTTTGGCGGTAGGGCTTCATCGACGAAATGGAAACCTGTCTCTCCGGTTTCTTCAATGAGTTGTTCGATTCTATCCACCAACACGTCGGCCCCTGCGGCGTCAAAGCGGTCGATATAGTCCAGACTGACATCGCAGAAGCTACATTTACGCCAGTAACAGCCATGCGCTATGGTCAGTTTATTCCAGCGTCCATCGCTCCAAATGCGGTGCATAGGATTGAGCATTTCACATAAAGACAGGTAGTCTCCCAATGGTAGGCCATCGTATATTGGCGCACCGACTTCGGTTTGTGGAATATCCTGCAGCTCTGCATTTTCATTGAAGTGTACGTATGGCTGGCCATTTTCATCCTCTGCGAGGAAGTAAGTTCGCACCAGCTCATCGACTTCACGCTTGCCTTCAAAGTATTCCAGCAGTGTTATAAAAGGGCGTTCGCCGTCATCCAGACAGATAAAATCGATAAACTCAAATACACGTGGGTCTTTCAGCGCACGCAGCTCGGTATTGATAAAACCACCACCGATGATGATGGGGATCTCTGGATTGATGGCTTTACAGGTTTGCGCAATACGTAAGGCGCCGAGCATATTGCCGGGGAAGGGCACGGTTAATGCGACCACGCTAGGCTGTGTTTCTTCCAGATACAGCTCAACCAATTGTTCTAAAATTTCCGAGCTGAAACTCGGTTCGCCCATCAAGGTATCGTAGAGATTGTCAAAGCTGGGGTTGGCCGCCGCTAATTTCTCGCCATAACGGCTCACTTCAAAGTAGGGATCAACCCCCTGAGTAATCACGTTCGACAGATCATTAATGAACAGCGTTGCTAGATATTTGGCTTTATCTTGTACACCTAGATTGCCAAAGGCCGCTTGCAACACATCGCCAGATACCGCTTCCATTTGAGCAATCGCGTCAAACGCTGGACCTTCTGGTAAAAAACGACGCGAGTTAATACGCAGTGCCAGACTTGGATCTTTGCCCTGCAAAAATCGAATAGCTGACTCAACTGTTAGGTGGTAGCGATCAAATTCAGCCAGGAAGGTAGAAATAACATCAGGCAACTCATCTTCTTCAAAGTGGTCGAAGTTTTCTTCCACATGCTGACGAATAATCTCCAGCGCAGGCGCTGTCATCATTTCTAGAAAAAGCTCAATAGCAGGATCTCGCTGAACCGCTTCATAACCTCGAGAGCGTAAAAAACCCGTTAAATACGCAGTTGCCGGATAGGGCGTATTCAGCTGGGTCATCGGTGGAGTCATAAGAAGAACGGTCATAGCCTGCCTTTAAATAGTAAAACCTGAATACTCAGTGCGAAACTGATCCGTGACACCTGAGTGTGGCAGTAAATACAGTTGCCATAAAATAGGGGGGGATTCTAGCAAATGAACTATATAGGTTCTACTTCAAACTGCAGGTTTAATAGCTGCCTGAGCGAATCAACTTCAAAGCGGATGGTTGAAATAATGGCGATTCCTTTAAAAGCCACTGAGTTAAAAAGAGTGCAGCCTGCTCTAAGTTGCGAACATTTACTGCGTAAACGGCGACAAAGTGTGAGCCATTGCCAATGCTAGTTGTGCGGCTAAAGCTATAATGAGATATTTCTATTCATCAATTTAGCTTGTAGGAGCAAACATGTCTCAAACTGTCGTCATAACCGGTGCTAATCGCGGTATAGGTTTAGCGTTAGCAACCCTCTATGCCGCTCAAGGTCAAAGTGTTTTTGCTTTATGTCGTACATCATCAGCCGCGTTATCTGCTTTAAAGGTGAACGTGGTAACAGATATTGATGTGGCAACGGATGCTGGTATTGCCAATATGAAGCAAGCATTAACTCATATACAGATTGATGTGTTGGTGTGTAACGCTGGCATATTACGGGATGAGAATTTAGCAAACTTAAACCTTGATACCATTCGTGCCCAGTTTGAAGTCAATGCCATTGCACCTCTGCGTGTGGTTGAAGCGCTTCAGCAGCAGTTAACTCGCGGTGCTAAGGTGGCGATGATCACCTCGAGAATGGGGTCAATTGAAGATAATACTTCTGGTGGCCGTTATGGTTATCGTATGTCGAAAGCCGCTTTAAATGCGGCATCAATGTCGTTAAGCCATGACTTAGCCCCTAAAGAGGTGGCTGTTGGTATTTATCATCCTGGTTATGTGCAAACAGATATGGTTAATCACGGTGGAGATATTTCAGCAACAGATTCGGCCAGTCGCATTGTTGGCCTAATTGAGCAGCTTGATATGAGTCAGTCCGGTGTATTTAGGCATTCAAACGGCCAGATATTACCTTGGTAAGATTGATTATAAATGCGGGATAGCCGTTATTTTAGATTCAATAAGTGGGTCAGAAACTGACCCTGCTTATTATCCTACCTGCATCCAATCAACTTTAACGCCAGCTTGTTTGAACATATCTTCGCTTATCTTAATCTTCTCTCCCCAGCGTGACAGAAAGTCAGTGCTTGGTTGCGGGCTATGGACTGTGCTTAAGCCAGTTTGGATTATCTTTGCAGCGCAGTTAGGGCAGGGGAAGTGAGTCACCCAGATCTCGCAGCTGCTGAGATCACGCTTAGCAAAGAGAATGGCATTCTCTTCTGCATGAAGGGTTTTTAGGAGCTTCATCTCACGGTTGTCGGTTTCGGCACTATCGGAGATCCCATTAGGGTAGCCGTTGTAACCTAATGAGACAATCCGGTTCTCTTCGGTGATCACTGCCCCAACTTGAGTGGAGGGGTCTTTACTCCAAGATGCAACGAGCTCGGCCATCTGTAAAAAACGTGTAGCCCATTTTGTCATCATCTAACACTAACTCCTGATCTATACTGCGGAATAAACTACGAAAACGAGCTGCCATTCTCTATGGAGAACAATGATAAATCAACCTCTAGTCAATTAGCTTTAGGTAAACTTTAAATAAATAACTTGGGCTCCCATGATGACTAATCACTAAAAGCCAGCGAATCTAATACTCCCATACCGCTATGGACGCCACCTTCAGTTGCGCGTGCCGATTTACTTCGGATCAAATAGCCGGCATAACCTTGCTCAGTTGTAGCGGGTATACCATCTATATGCACAGTGAACATGCCAATCTCACTGATCAAATCATCGATCTGCAGCAACTCACCTTTACGTATCGTCAAAGCTGGAGCAGATCTTGGAGCTGGGTGTAGACGGCGCATCAATGACCAAGCCTGATACTCATTAGGCTGTAGCGTTAATAATTTTTGATGGATATCGTCGCCAAAAATACAGTGTCCTCCGCCTTCTCCTTGGTTTTTAAGGACCCATTCATCTGTCGGCCTTTGCTTTATCCAAGTGGCAGACTTCTCGGTGATAGGCACCATTTCTCCGAGTAGCTCACTGACAACCATGGCTTCATCAACGGATAAACCAAAGGCAGTGAGCTCTTTGGGCGTCATAGAGGACAGCAACATTTGTACACGCTTGCTGGTGGCGAGTTGCTGGCTTACGGTTGCGTTAACCGCTACGCGATGTTTTTCGATAAAGATACGAGTTTGCATTAGCGCATCACAACAAACCTTGCTGATTAAGTCATGTGCTTGATAGTCGCAATATTGGTAACCTGCTCGGAGATAAATGGTATCAATTGCCCCGACATCTTCTAAAATCAGCCGATCATTAACGCCCGTTGATAACTTACCGTGTAACTGTCGGAATGTTCTTCTTACGGTTCTAATGCCTTTGGCTTGTAAGGCGTGTTCAAGTAAATGCTGATCAAATACATTATCTTCATCTGCTTGTACCACCATTAAAAATACAGCGGGTCCAGCATCGTCAAACTCTGATTTTATCTTCTGCGCTGCGGTTGCTATCCCAAGTGAGAGTCTTTCAATTGCAGGGTTGTCGACGAGTTCAGCGTCTAAGCGTCCCCACTTTGAGTAGGCTTGTGCTGATTGCAGCTGCAAGTATTTATGTAGTTGATGTACTTTCTGACCAAAAGGGCCCATACCAGCAGCAATACCATTGAATTCAATGAGCCTAGGGCCATCAGTTGTATCGTCCATAAAATCACTGCGCATAAGCAACAGGGGTAATCTTTTTGCACTGCTTGGGGAGTCATGGATTTGCTTATGCATAAGAAGCAATGCATTGAAAAATGGATCACCGCTTGTTATTGGAGATATGGCTTGGTGTAAAAATGCATGATTTTCAGATGCAAAGTGCACCAACTTGCCCAGTAAGTTAACTGAAGCAGTCAAATGAGCATATCTCTCTCGGCTAATGCTTGTCGGTGTAAAGCTAAATGCCGTATGAGTCGCGGAATAAGGGGTGTTTTTTAGCACCATACCATGAGTTAGCCCCCACTCTATTGCATCTTGTGAGGCGTGTATTGAAATGCTGTCAATCATGATGCTTTCCTGTGCAGGTTTTATTAATTAAGTAAACTTAGTAGATAGAACAACGCGCCAAATCAATGATAGCCATATGACTTCTCTTAGGCTTGAAATGTGAACCATAAAATATTTCTATTTAAATGGAAATATAAGATTGAATTTATAATCTGTCAACTTATTTCGGCAAAAGCCGAAATGAAATGCGAGCGAGGTACCATAACAACTCATTGTCCCTTTTATGCTGGCTTGAGATGCTGAGTCATCGTTATATGCACAGCTTGCATATACGGGGTGGGAACCCACTATTGCGAATCCTGCTTGAGAAGCTCGAAGCTATCCGTAGTTTTTTTTAACGAGCGGCAAAGATAATCCTTTTCTAGCTAATGTCTAGATAAGTGAGGGGGAGTGCACTAACATTTATGACGGCCGCACTTGAGCATAAGGTCTGTATTGCCTACAATGGCGCACGATTTATTGATAACCACTTTTCATTACAGGCCAGACCATGACTGACACTACATCAAAACCAGCTTTACCTGATCGCCTTTCCGTTAACCCTCGTAGCCCACATCACGTGGCAGCAATTTTCGATCACGACATTGGCATTATGCTTAACGGCAAAGAGCGTTTTGATGTTGAAGAATATTGCATCAGTGAAGGTTGGGTTAAAGTGCCGACACACAAAGCATTAGACCGTCGTGGCCAACCGTTGATGGTGACGGCAAAAGGCACCGTTGAAGCCTTCTATAAGTAAGTAGCTGACATAGATGTCTCAGAGTAACCTTCATTGAGTAAAACTTAATGATCATTGGTCACTCATGTCTGCAAATGAAAAAGCGAATCTAAGGATTCGCTTTTTTTATACATGGATGTATTTATCCGTGATCGCCAAGGATGGTGGTGAAAGTGATTATGGTATTAAAGTCGTGGCGCTTTACGCAGGCCCAAATATGAGAGCTACTCGTCTGATATAAAAAGATGCATCAATATCGCTTTGAACCATTACAGGTTTTTATACGTATTAAACTAGCAATCAGCGAGTTTGATTGTGGGTTGTACCTGTTACTAATCAAAGCGGGAATATACGTTTAAAGGAGGGATTTATGTCTTTATCGCAACACCTTTTCGTCTTTAATCATGTGCTTTCAAAGGGGAAGAAGCATGATGACAAATACCATTTAGATGGACTAACAGCTTGGCATGATATTGATGGCTATACCTGTTACTTGGGCTATCGCGATTTAGTGATGACGCTGATGTTTCACGGACGCTTTTCTTACGAGTACCAAGATCGTATTGTCTATAATGACTTTAATTCGTTAGTGATGGGGATTTTTAGGCGTTTAAGCTCGAACTCAATAGTGGGTTAGTTCTCTGTTTACCGCTGCCTGTTGCTGGTGTTTATCAAAAAAGTGCAGTAGTGACTCCACCTGAGCTCTTGCAGCAATCCAAGCCAAAAATAACAGTAATAAAGCCCACTACGGTGACGACTATCGAGCCCAATAAAGACCTTGGTTGCGCTTAAGGTAAGCTTGCCGATGAGTCAGCGGCTATTTTTAAATTTGGTAACGGCGCAGCTAATAATACTTGGAGCATTATCACCTCAGATAACGATCTTAGATATTCAAAAAACAGACTTGAAAACATTAATCTTAGCGAGTCAAACTTCTATTTTGATTACCAATGGAGTGGCATATATTGCTTTCTATCCAATCGCTACCTTACCTATGTTGAAGTGAGCATCAAGCAGCCCAAGTATCTGCGAGGTTGGAGAGTTTGTTCATGTAAACAATCTGTTCAGCCATAGTTATTCTGGTCAAATATGATGTTGTTTTATCGATTTTATTAAGTCTAAATCATCCTGTTTCACTCCTCATTGACTTTCTCTTTTACACATCTCCTTTCCCACTTTACTTTCTCCTATCTCTTTTTCCCTCTTCTTCTTTTTTTTTTTATTTTTTTTTTTTTTTTTTTTTTTTTTTTTTTTTTTTTTTTTTTTTTTTTTTTTTTTTTTTTTTT
>NZ_PJBM01000196.1:0-9343 GCF_002836075.1 Shewanella sp. GutDb-MelDb
GGCGCATAATACTTAAGTAGGGTTTGAGATGAAAGGTTTTCATTATTCCATATTAGCAATTGCGTGTGCATCGACATTTTTACCGACAACAATTTATGCAGCAGAAACCGCTGAAGCGAACAGTAACATTGAGCGGATAACGGTTTATGGTAGACAAAACCAAGTGGTGATGAACTCGGGATTAGCAACCAAGTCTAATATGTCACTCATGGAAACGCCTGCGGCAGTGGTTATTGTTGATGAAGAACTGATTCAAGCACAAGGTGTCGATAATCTACAGGATTTGATACGTAATATTAGTGGTGTTACTCAAGCAGGTAATAACTATGGCATCGGTGATAATTTAGTTATTCGTGGTCTAGGTGCTAATTACACCTATGATGGTATGTATGGTGGTGCTGGACTGGGTAATTCATTTAACCCTACTCGCTCATTGACCAATGTTGAATCTGTAGAGGTCTTAAAAGGACCTGCGACTGGGCTTTATGGCATGGGCAGCGCGGGTGGTGTGATTAACCTTATAGAGAAAAAGCCAAAATTTGAGTCTTCAAATGAGTTTACTGCTGAAATGGGTCAATGGGACACCTATTCATTTTTTGTCGATAGCACGGGCGGGATCACAGACAATCTAGCTTACCGAGTTGTAGCGAAAAGTGCTCGTAGTGATGGTTTCCGTGAGATTGGTACTGATAGAGATGAGGTTTACACTTCTTTAAAATATATCATGAGTGATAGCCAAGATCTTATGTTATCAGCAACTTATATTAAAGATGCTATTGCCGTTGATTCAATTGGTCATCCTATCCGGATTTTTAATTCTGATTCTGTAGACGGCAAAGGAGCTGGAGACGTTAGTTGGGAAGATCTAATTAATGACCCGAATAACGCAGGGCTTCAATTAACTGATGCGCAGCGGCAACAGCTAGCAGGTTCGCTTTCAAGTAGTGACGGCCAAACACCATATGCTTTTGGTCATGCGGGGATTATCTCTCCAATGGCAAAAGATAATGAAGGCGAAGAGCTACGCTTTAAGTTAACCCATAATATCTATTTAAACGATAATCTCTTTCTAAATCAACAATTACAATACCGTGACTATACCTCAGGCTTTGCTCGTCAAACAGGTGCTTATAACTATGTTTATTGGGACCGACGCGGCAAGATAAATGAAGATCCACGGGCACCATTAGTCGAAAATGGCGTGTTATATCCATTTGCAGGGCGTCGCCAGGAATATCGTAAAGTAGAAGCCGATGAAACGTCATGGCAGTATTTTGCCGATCTTCGTTATGATTTTGAAATTGGCAACATGGAAAATGAATTATTAGTCAATGCTAACTTTGAAGATAGAGATATCAGAGTTAAGCAATATTCAATATATGATGCTGATAAAGTGATTAAGAACAAAGCAGGTGACACTATTTATCAGGGTGCTCTGCCTTATATTTATGATATTCGTAATCCCAATTGGGCGAAAGGGAGCTTTGAAGATCACGACCCGTTGTTGACGAGTAACTATACTAAAAAGGTTAATGCTTGGGGCGTAGGTCTGCAACATGTAGGATATTTTGATTATGGCTTTACCACTCGTATTGGTGTGGCATTTAATGATATTAAGCAAACTTATCAGCATTTAGGAGTTGATTCTAGATATTCATCAAGTAGAGCTGAACCGAAAGATAAAGCTGATACTAATGATGACGGAATTACTTATAACCTGGGTGTGACTTACATGCCTACAGATGATATCTCTTTTTTCTATAATCATTCAAAAGGTCGTACTGCATATAGCATATTAGGAAGCCTTACTGGTGAGGTTACTGATCGAAAAGATTCTGAATCTGTTAGTGATGACTTAGGTATTAGGTATAAAGCCTTTGAAGATCAAATGTTAGCGTCATTAGTTTTCTTTAAGAGTGCGCGTACTAATTTACAGTACAGTAATCCTGACTATGAAGCTGGTATTTCAGCCCCTAATGTTGTCGAAAACTTCTATGACGGTAAAGAGGAAACAACCGGTGTAGAACTTGATTTAAATGCGCATATCAATGAGCAATGGATGGTTAACGTTAACGGTGTTTATCAAGATGCACGTGATAAAAAAGATCCTTACAGAAGTAGCTATGATACACGCCAGAAAGGTGTTCCTTATGTCACTGCAAGTGCATGGGTGACCTATGGTGCAGATTGGTTCACACTCGAAAGCCCAGTCAACATCAGTTTAGGTGCTAAATACGTCGATGATCGCAGTACTAACTCCGATTCATTTGGGATCCCTGATGGTTATGTGCCGAGCTACACCGTACTTGATTCTGCAATTAGCTATGATGTAGAACAATGGAAAATACAGCTCAATGTTAACAACCTCTTTAACGAAGAGTATTACAATAAAGCGATGTTCCTAGGCGGTATGCCCGGAGAAGAACGTAACGCCAAGTTGTCGTTAACTTACCGTTTGTAGCCGTAAATTAACCCTATAAAAATGCAGCCTTATGGCTGCATTTTTATTAATTAAAAGGCTACGAGCGTTATTATTTTAGTCAAATTCCTTACCCTTTTGTTTTCATCTGCCTAAATGAGTTGTGCGGTGTGTTTTATATTGAGATTAGTATTCGCTCTGTTTTGATTTCGCACTTTAATAATTCCTATGTTAGCTTAACCTTTAAATAACCGTTTGAAATGGATAGCATCGTTATGACAATCTCTTCGAAAACACCCATTGCACTTAGCTTATGCTTTTTGTTCACAGTGGCATTAAGTGGTAACGCCGTAGCTGCCAGCTTGAGTGACTCTGTTGATAAAGCGATGCCGAAACTTGAGGCGTTGTATCTGCATCTACATCAACATCCAGAGCTGTCCTTCCAAGAAAAAGCCACAAGTGCCCGCATGGCAAAAGAACTCGCCACGCTGGGGTTTGAAGTGACTGAGCAATTCGGTGGATATGGCGTTGTTGGGATATATAGAAATGGCGATGGGCCGACGGTCATGATAAGGGCTGATACCGACGGACTGCCCATCATAGAAGAGACGGGTAAACCATACGCTTCTACAGTGACGACTAAAGATGCGAGTAATAACATGGTAGGCATTATGCACGGCTGTGGGCACGATATTCATATGACCAGTCTGATTGGCACCGCGGAGCAGCTAGTGGCCAATAAAGCTGACTGGAAAGGCACCTTAATGATGGTGGCACAACCCGCAGAAGAGGTGGGTGGTGGCGCAAAAGCGATGCTTAAACAGGGCCTTTTTACTCAATTTCCCACACCTGATTACATCATCGGTTTGCATGTTAGCGCGGGGATCCCTGCCGGAAAGGTGGGTATTGCTCCAGGGTATGCTTTGGCTAATGTTGATTCAGTGGATATAAAAGTAAAAGGCAAGGGTGGACACGGCGCTTATCCGCATGCAACCAAAGATCCTGTTGTGTTAGCCTCTCGAATGGTGCTGGCACTGCAAACCATTTCGAGTCGAGAGATCTCACCGCTTGAGCCCAATGTGATCACCGTGGGTTCTATTCATGGTGGCTCGAAACACAATATTATTTCAGACGAAGTGAAGCTGCAGTTAACACTGCGGTCATATAATCCAGATGTGCGCTTGCAACAAATTGAAGCGCTTAAACGCCTTACTAGAGGGATTGCTATCAGTGCGGGCTTACCAGATGAGCTAATGCCTGAAGTGTATGTCCATGAAGAGGAAAGAATTCCCTCTACCTATAATGACCCCACACTGGCTGCCAATGTACAGTCGAGTATTGAGCAAGAACTTGGCGTTGAAAATGTGCTCAAGTCTGAGCCTGTAATGGCCGGAGAAGATTTTGGCTTATATGGTCTTACCGCTGAAAAGCGCCCCATCACCATCTTCTGGCTAGGCGCTGTGGATCCAGACTCGTACCAAATAAGTTTGGACAATGGATCCACATTACCTTCATTGCATTCGAGTCAATTTGCACCCGATTACCCACTTACGATCAATACCGGCGTTCGCGCCATGAGCCGCAGTGCGATGAACCTTTTTAATCATCATTGAGCTAAAGAGTTACCTAGTACCTTGTCGTTTGTTCTCTACTTTAGTCAGTAATGCCATTGTTTCAGGTTTTAAATCAATAAGGTCTTTTTGAGTCACAATCGCTACTGAACGTTGAATACTTTTATAGGCTTGTGAGTAGTTATGCTGTAGCAGTGCCAGTTGGGCCAAGTTATTCAAACCAATAACTTGGCCTGGTTGATAACCGACCATTTGATGGTAATCAACTGACAGCTGATATTGCTGTTTAGCGGCGGCATAGCGGCCCAGTCGTTGATTTACATGCCCGGCCCAAGCAGCGACATAAGCAAGGTAAAGCCAGTCTTGTGAATTTGCCGCACTCCTCCGGCTCTGAGATAGGGTGGATAGTGCGCGGGCTAGCTCCCCTTGCTCAATATAGCCTTTTGCCAATGTTAACCCTAATCGAGCTGACTCACGGCGGTTATCGGTTGATTCAGCATGTGTTAACGCTGCCGATACGATGTTGTTTGCGGCTACAAATTCTTGCTGCTTGAGCAGTATTTCTGCTATTTGTCTTTGGGCGATGAGATTGCCAGGATCCGAACTTAATAAAGTATCAAGAGTTTCACTCGCAGCAGTAGTTTCACTGTATTGCAGTTGTTTAAGGGCTAAAATAAGCAGCGGATTATTAAAATATGCTCGGCTTTTAATGCTGTTTGTATTGGCTTTAGCCTGGGTTTTATTATTAATAAGCTTAGCTAAATCAAGATACAGCGATTCAATATCGTCGGCTTGTATGTTGCCATTCTGATGCTGGCTAGGACCATATAAATTGAACTCTAGCTGGTAACGGTTATTGTGTTCAGTAATGGTGGATTCCACCACTAAAGAGGCACCCGATAAGGTGAGTAACTTGGTTACCTGCAAAGGACGGCTGTCTTCAATAAAGCTTGAGCTTTGAAGTACAAAGTTGATGACATCTTCAACTTGTAGAACAGGAAAGGCATTAGAATTATGGAGTTGAGCAATGAGACTTTCTTGATGGGCATATTGTTGCCAAAGAGGGTTGGTGGCACTCTGAGTTATTTTTACTGGGAGTATAATAATGGCGCCATTGTCTAAAGCCACTTGCTCATCGTGTGGATAATAAATGAAGCTTAAAAGTACTATAATTGCCAAAGCCGCCATTAATAATGGGATAGCTAACTTGCGTTGTTTTAGTGGTTCTGGATTTACAATCATAAATGCCTTTTATTGATTTTATCACTTAAGTATAACGTGTCAGTTGTTAAAACAATGACTTTAATAAAGGGAGCTAACTTGATCCTATCAAGAGCCTTCTCTTTAAGTTGAACTCGTTAATGGATTGATTCATTAACTTATTGATAACTAGCGTAACAATATTAGCGGGATGAGTCTTTCTATTTTATTTGAGTGAATACTATTAGCGCAATGAGGCCTGTAACGCAGCAGTTAAAGTATTAAGGCAATCTGAGCTAAATAAACTCGAAAGACTGTGTATCTATTTTATTATTTAATAATGGTTATATTTTAAGTGTAGTAAGCAACCTGTTAGCTGCGTTTAAGATACAGCAGGATAGTCAACCTTTTAAAGATCAACTATCCCGATAGTAAATTTTAAACGTTCCAAGGGTTCAGCGGTAACTTATTAGCGTCTTTATTCGCTTTGCTTTTTGAATCCTGTTGGCCGCTACGCTTTTTATCTGCTGCAGTATTTGCACTACGTTTAGGTTCTCGTTTTGCCGTATCTTGACTTTTTTCTGTCATTGTTTTGAACTTCGGTTTGAAATTCAATACCGATATTGGCACGTCTTTTTGAGGAGTAAAGCCGTCAATCTCTCTGCGCTCTATTAGTTTACCCAGTCGACTTTCAATCATGCATAAGTTTTTGAAATCATCTCTTGAAACCAAAGATACTGCTTGGCCATTGGCCCCAGCACGACCTGTACGACCAATACGGTGAATGTAGTCATCGGCTGGATAGGGCAGGTCATAGTTAATAACCAAAGGTAATTCATCAATGTCCAGACCACGGGCTGCAACGCCAGTGGCGACCAGTAATCCAATGTTGCCGGCTTTAAAGTCGGCCAATATCTTTTCTCGAACCTCTTGGCTTCTGCCACCATGGATACACTCGGCAGTAATGCCTCGCTTTTCGAGTTGGCTAACGAGTTTTGCAGCGCCTTGCTTGGTTTCGATAAAGATCAGCGCTTGCTGCCAATCATTTTCTTTAATTAAGTGGCTTAATAATGCTGATTTTTTATCTTTATCAACAGTGATGAGCCATTGTTCTATTTTGGGCTTGGAATCTGTATTGGCGATGACAGATATTTCAACGGGTCTGTCGACAGTGGTTTTTGCTAGTGCCTTAACTTGATGCGACAGCGTGGCTGAGAACAGCAGACTTTGTCTGTCTGTTGGCAACTTATCCATGATCTTGTCGATGTCTTCGATAAAGCCCATATCGAGCATTCTATCGGCTTCATCGAGTACTAAAATGTCTAGTTCATCAAAATGAATTGCCCGTTGGGTATACATATCAAGTAAGCGACCAGGTGTAGCGACCAGTATGTCCACGCCTTCTAGCAGGCCCTGTCGTTGTGGTTCGGCATCTACGCCGCCATACATAGCCATTGAAGTAAGGTCTAAGTGTTTACCGTACTGAGCTATATTCGCTTCAACCTGCACTGCCAGCTCGCGGGTCGGAGTGAGGATTAACGCTCTAATACGTTTTTTGCGCTGAGTTTGCGATTGGCTGAGTATTTGCAATATCGGCAGTACGAAGCTTGCGGTTTTACCGGTACCAGTTTGTGCGGCTGCAATCAGATTTCGGCCGCTTAAGATCACCGGAATACTCTTAGCTTGGATTGGGGTTGGGGTGGTGTAACCTTGTTCGGCTACAGCGGTAACGATTGGATTGCTTAATCCAAGCTTTGAAAACGGCATGGTGAGTCTCAGTTATCTATTGTGATGTTGCTTATTGCAGTTAAAGGCGGCGTGATGGCACTGCCACTATCTTTTATTATAACAGCATGTCGCGACTATCGGGTGATATTGTTATCTCAACATCGGCTATTTCATGGTGACCTTACCGCCAACAAATTTATAGGCCGGGGCGCCGCGGACGAGGGTGTCTCTGGCAAACACTTGCCCGCATTGAGGGCATGTACAGGGTGCGTTGGTATAATCGGTCACAATACGCTCTTTGAAGCATTTGACTAATGCACCTTTGCCCCCTTTTCGGTACTTATATAGTAGCACTCGACACTTAGCGCAGAATATCTCAACGGTTTGTGTCGGTCCTTTTTTATTTGGTTTTGCCATTAGTCATCTTTACAGTTTGCCCTTGTAGACAATTCTGCCATATCGAGCGATAAATGCAGCTACTTATTCGGTTTTTAATAGAAGGTTAGACTAATTTCAAATGGGTGTTTAACAAATCTGTAACCCAGTTTATGATGATCCATATACAGGAGTGCTATCACTACAGGAACGTAATGAAAAAAATAATAAAAATAACAGCAGTTAGCTTGCTTTCTATCGTGTTTATCGCCGCCGTAGGCGTTTATCTATTACTTTTTATGAGCTTACCAAAGCTGGATGCATCCATAGAAAGTGATGCCGTAAGTGATAATGTCAGTATTGAAAGAGACCGGTTAGGCACCGCAGTGGTCACGGCCAGCCATCGCCAAGATGCAGCCTACGGCTTAGGATATGCTCATGGGCAAGATCGCTTTTTTCAAATGGACCTCTTAAGACGTAATTCTGCTGGAGAACTATCAGAAATCTTTGGGGAAAAGGCACTTGAGTTAGACAAACGTCACCGTTTTCACCAATTAAGAAAGCGCGCCAATAACATTTTAAAAACGTTGCCAGAAGCGCACATCAAGACCTTAACCACTTATGCTCGAGGCGTGAATGACGCCGTTGCTGCTCAATCTATGAATGCTTTCGAGTATCTTGTGACAGGCGCGAATCCTCGTCCATGGGAGCCTGCGGATAGTTTACTGGTGATCTACAGTATGTACCTTGATTTGCAAGGAAATACGATTAAACGAGATTTGACGCTTACTCATATACAGTCGATATTTGGCGCTGAAATGGTGGCGTTTATTATTCAACCCAGCCAATATCAGGCGCCACTAGATGGCAGCTTAATCAGCTTAGCACCACCGTCTATCCCTCAGCTTTCGCCATTATATATCAGTCAGGCACTGCCAAAAGAGATTGCTGAACCGCTGGATATCGGCAGTAACAACTGGGCAGTAACTGGTGAGTTGACCCAAAATGGCAATGCCATGTTATCCGATGATATGCACCTGTCTTTTGCTGTGCCTATCATTTGGTATCGCGCTCAGCTTAATTATCAGCATAACGGTGAAGATATTAGTATTACCGGTGTTTCACTTCCAGGCGCTCCAGCGATTGTGGTTGGCAGTAATGGCCATGTGGCATGGGGTTTTACCAATGCCTATATTGATACCGCAGACTGGATTGAAATTGATGATGATACCGAACTGACCTTTGAAGATGAAGAGATAAGACTGCCTGATTCAGCGGTTGATTATAAGATCCCTATGTCTCGATTTGGCCCGGTAAAGCAGGTGTCTGAAAAGCGTTATGCACTCTCTTGGGTAGGGCATCAGGATTACGCTGTCGATATGTCACTCGTCGAGCTCGATAGCATCAAAGATGTGCAACAAGGCATCGCCATTGCTAGTAATATGGGCATTCCAGTGCAAAATATGATGCTAGTTGATACCGCTGGTAACGCAGCATGGAAGCCAGCTGGCGCTTTTCCATCAAGAACTAATCCCAGTGAGGTTGCAATAGCCGAGTCTGACTATCAAGCTGATAACTGGCTTATCGATCAAGTGGATTTACCTGAGGTTATTAATCCTGATACTCATCGGTTGTGGTCTGGAAACTCGCGTGTGGTGTCGACCAAGCAACACAAAGAGTTAGGCAATGGGGGTTACGCTCTTGGTGCTCGTAGTACGCAAATTCGAGACCGACTTTTTGCTGGAAAAGATTTTACTGTCGATGATTTTTACCAACTACAATTGGATAATGAAGCACGATTCTTACAGCCTTGGCAGCAACAGCTAATCACGGTGTTAAGTACTAAGCCCCAGCGTTTCGCTAAAGATATTGTTTATCTAAACAATTGGAAAGCATGTGCTTGTAGTGACTCAGTGGGTTACACCTTAGTCAGGCAATATAGACAACAGCTTATAGATACTACCTTTGCCCCTCTCGAAACTCAGTTGGCGCTTTCTTCGCTAAGTTTGTCGCCAGTTAAACGCGACCTAGAGCCTGCCATGTGGCAATT
>NZ_PJBM01000197.1:0-9316 GCF_002836075.1 Shewanella sp. GutDb-MelDb
CCGTCGCTATATCGCCAAGTCTAATGCTAACCGTGGTCGTGTGACTGTTGAGTATGTAATGCTTGATCACATTAATGACAGTACTGACCAAGCGCATGAATTGGCCAAACTGATGAAAGATACGCCATGTAAAGTAAATTTAATTCCCTTTAACCCATATCCAGGTTCTCCTTACGGCCGTTCGTCTAATTCACGAATAGATCGTTTTTCTAAAGTACTGATGGAATATGGCTTAACGGTTATTGTGCGTAAAACTCGTGGTGACGATATCGATGCCGCTTGTGGTCAACTTGCAGGTGATATTAGAGACAGAACCAAGCGTTTAGCGAAAAAACGCATGCAAGAGAATCAAATTTCGGTCACAATGGATTAACTCTTTGTATCTATTGGTAGATAGGCTAAACGATGAATCATAGCAAGGTGAGCGTGCCGTTGGTTATTTTGTTGTCTGCAACAGTGCTTTCGGGCTGCGTGACACAAAATACCTATACTGGCACTGATACACCTGTCTCTGAACGAAAAGTCAATAAAGTGGCCGCGGCACGTCAACGGGTACAGTTAGGCTTAACCTATCTACAAAAAGGTAATAGCGAGCAAGCCAAAGCGAATTTAGACCGCGCTTTAGCTTTTGCTCCTGAGCTTGAAGATGTGCATATCGCATTTGCATATTATTACAGTTCAGTAGGTGAATTAGAAAAGACCGAACAGGCATACCGACAAGCAACAAACCTTCGGGATGCCAGCGGAGATTCATTTAATAATTTCGGTACATTCCTGTGTCAACAAGGTCAATATGCTGAGTCTGAAAAGATGTTCCTTAAAGCCGTTGAACGTCCTTTGTATACTCAGTCAGCATCGACTTATGAGAACTTGGGAATTTGTAGCCGAAAAGCAGGTCTAACAGAGAAAGCGCAACAGTATTTTGCTATGGCGCTTAAGTATGATCCTAGAAGACGCACCTCGCTTATCGAGTTAACTGAAATTGAACTTGAAGCAAAACGGTATACAGAGGCGAGAGTTCGGCTGTCACGCTACCATAAAGTAGCGGTCGAATCTCCAATCAGTTTAGCGCTGGGAATTGAAATTGAACAAGGTCTGAATGACGATGAAGCAGTTAGGGAATTTGGTGTTTTACTCTTAGCAAAGTTTCCTTCTTCGCCTCAGGCCAAGCAATATCGGGCTAATACGCATTGATGAAAAATGAACAGAATGATCTGCCCAACATAGATAACAACGACACTGAAAGCCTAGTGGAAGAGTCAACACTCACACTGGGCGTTTTGCTAAAAAAAGCCCGCGAAAATAAAGGCGTTTCAGTAGAGGATATTGCGACGCAATTGCATTTGCGCCCGAGTATCATACTTGATATTGAAGCAGACAATTTATTAGCAGTCGGCGCGGCGACCTATGTACGCGGCTACGTAAAAAATTATGCTCGCGCGGTGCAAGCAGACCCTTTTGAAGTGCAAGTTTGCTTAGATAAACAGCTGTTAAATGATGCTGAACCGTCAATGCAAAGCTTTTCACGCAAGAGAACACACCAAGCTCGTGACGGTCGGTTGATGTTTGTCACCTACGTCATTGTGTTTGTATTGTTGGCCTTAATGGTGTTGTGGTGGTTTCAAAAATCATCCATAGAAACCAACGTCGATTACTCACAACCAACGGTTGAGGAAGTTGCCGCATCTGCGGAGGAGGCTTTCTTTAATGAAATATCTGGCAATGGACAAACAACAAACTCGCAAAGTATCGATAATGATGAGCCCGTTAATACGGCATCAAACCAAGAGGGTGCGACTGAAACTTTGAGCACTCAACCCCAGAATAGCCTCGCCAGTGCGCCGCAGTCAGCAGGACAGATGCTGGTTTCAATGGTTGAGAGCCGACTAGGCGATAATGCCTCGAATGACGCTAATAGCGCCGCTGGGCAAGTTAATCTCAATAGCGATGCTACGCTGTCAGATTTGGTCTTAAGCCTCACGGGCGATTGCTGGATAAAAGTGACAGATGCGAACGGTAAGACACTGATCAATGGTTTAAAAAAGCCAGGAAATAACATCAATGTTACAGGCGCAGAGCCTTTCGCAGTGATATTGGGCGCTCCACAAGTTGTGAGTATTGAGCTCAATGGAACTCAAGTTAGTTTGCAACAATATCCTAGCGGTGAAGTGGCGCACTTAAGCCTGCCTCTGGCTGGACAATAACAGATGACTGAGCACAAAGACGATGTATAACGAATCTCCAATTATCAGACGCAAATCTAGCCGCATTTATGTCGGCGATGTACCGATTGGTGACGGCGCACCTATTGCCGTGCAGTCGATGACAAATACTAACACCAACGATGTGGCTGCCACAGTGGCACAAATTAACGCATTAGAAAAAGTCGGCGCCGATATTGTTCGCGTATCCGTACCCACTATGGATGCTGCAGAAGCGTTTAAGCTTATCAAGCAACAAACCAACATACCGTTAATTGCAGATATTCATTTTGATTACCGTATTGCCCTTAAAGTGGCTGAATATGGTGTCGATTGTCTGCGTATCAATCCAGGTAATATTGGCAACGAAGAGCGTATTCGCAGTGTGGTTGAATGCGCGCGTGACAAAAATATCCCCATTAGAATAGGGGTGAACGGTGGTTCATTAGAGAAAGAACTAATGGACAAATACAAAGAGCCTACACCTCAAGCGCTATTTGAATCTGCGATGCGTCATGTTGATATTCTCGACCGTCTTAACTTCGATCAATTTAAAGTCAGCGTTAAAGCATCAGATGTATTCTTAGCGGTTGAGTCATATCGTTTGTTGGCTAAGCAAATAATACAGCCACTTCATTTAGGCATCACTGAAGCGGGCGGTGCGCGTGCAGGATCGGTTAAATCGGCTGTTGGCTTAGGTATGTTACTGGCTGATGGTATTGGCGACACATTAAGAATATCGTTAGCGGCTGATCCTATTGAAGAGATTAAAGTGGGCTTTGATATTCTTAAGTCATTGCGCATACGTTCACGCGGAATTAACTTTATTGCTTGTCCGTCATGTTCTCGCCAAGAGTTCGATGTTATCTCTACGGTTAACGAGTTAGAGCAACGTCTTGAAGATATCGTTACCCCATTGGATGTTTCTATCATCGGTTGTGTGGTCAATGGTCCAGGTGAAGCGCTTATCTCCGATATTGGCCTGACTGGCGGTAACCGCATGAGCGGCTACTACAAAGACGGTGTGCGTCAAAAAGAGCGTTTTGACAATAACAATATTGTTGATTCGCTAGAAGCTAAAATTCGGGCAAGAGTCGCCTTGAGTGAAGCAAGAATTCCAGCGCAAGATGTAACTAAGTAAACAGCTTGATAGTCACAAGTGAGCTTGGCTTGCTTGTGATTTTTTATGGGTAAAAACACCCATTTTACGTTTAGTATCGAAACGCCTATAATGCAGGGCGTTTTTTATTTTCAAACAGCAAATTTGGCGAATCGAACAGTGGCAAAACAGATCCAAGCGATCCGCGGAATGAACGACATTCTGCCGACCCAAAGTCCTATATGGCAAAAACTTGAAACCGTTCTTAGAGAGACTGTCAGTGCATACGGTTACAGCGAAATCCGTACACCTATCGTTGAAAGTACCGACCTTTTCAAACGTTCAATCGGTGAAGTTACTGATATTGTTGAAAAAGAAATGTATACCTTTGAAGACCGTAACGGCGACAGCTTATCGTTACGTCCAGAAGGTACCGCATCAACGGTACGCGCCGGTAATGAACACGGTTTACTGTATAACCAAGAGCAACGTCTTTGGTATATGGGTCCTATGTTCCGTCATGAGCGCCCACAAAAGGGACGTTACCGTCAATTCAATCAATTTGGTGTTGAAGTCTATGGCATCGCCAGTGCTGACATCGATGCTGAAGTATTAATGCTATCTGCCATGCTTTGGGAAAAGCTGGGGATTTCCGAGCATGTCACACTTGAGCTAAACACCTTAGGTGATAGCGAAGAGCGTGCAGCATATCGAGATGCTTTGATTGCCTTTTTAGAGCAACATAAAGATGTGCTAGATGAAGATAGCCAACGCCGTATGTACAGTAACCCGCTTAGAGTTTTAGACTCTAAAAATGCTGCTGTTCAAGCTTTGTTAGGCGATGCACCAGCGTTGATGGATTACTTAGGCGAAGAGACTCGTTCACATTTTTCACATTTATGTGAACTCTTAGAGGCTGTTGGCATCCAATACACAATCAATCCTCGTCTAGTGCGCGGCTTAGATTACTATAACCGCACCGTGTTTGAGTGGGTGACATCAAGTCTAGGCTCACAAGGCACAGTTTTAGCTGGCGGCCGTTACGATGGTTTAGTGGGTCAACTCGGTGGTAAGTCAACACCAGCAGTCGGCTTCGCTATGGGTCTAGAGCGTATTGTGTTATTGCTAGAAACTCTCGAGCTAGATAAAGATGTTAAACCAGCCGTTGATGTCTATGTCACCGCGATGGGTGATAACTGCCGAGTTGAAGCGATAAAGGTTGCGCAAGAGTTAAGAGCAAGTTTGCCGAGTTTGAAAGTGATGAGCCATTGTGGTGGTGGCAACTTTAAAAAACAGATGAAGCGAGCAGATAAAAGCGGTGCTGCTGTGGCACTTGTGATTGGCGAAGATGAACTTGCCAATAATCAAGTGGCAGTAAAGTACCTTCGTGAAGATAAAGCACAAGAATTAGTTGCCCGAGAAGCGTTGGCGACTTATATTGCAGAACTGATTTAAAAGGGGAAGTACACGTGGAAGTCTATAGCACAGAAGAACAACAAGTAGATGCTATCAAACAGTTTTGGAAAGATTACGGTAGTTCAATTGTCGTAGGTGCTGTTGTCGGTTTAGGTGGATTATTTGGTTGGAACTATTACTCCGACTATCAGTTAGCTCAAGCTGAAGCCGCTTCAGAGTCTTTTCAGGCACTAAGCAGTCAAAATACAGCTGATGCAGCAATGCTAAGCGCTGCAGATACGTTTGCTAAAGAACATGGTCAAAAAGGCTATCAGTCTTTATTAGAGCTTATGGTCGCTAAGTCAGCCGTTGAAACGGGTGATTTGGAAAAAGCCGAAGCCACACTTAAAAATGTGATTGCGGTTAATGCCGATAGTAGCATCGTGCTTGTAGCAACCATGCGTCTTGCACGCGTGCAAGCAGAGCAAGGTCAATATGCGACAGCGATTACTACGCTTGAGCAGATCAAAGATGTTGCTTCAGCAGCACAAAGAGATGAATTAAAAGGTGATTTCTTGGTTCGCCAAGGTGAAACCGACAAGGCTAAGCTTGCCTATCAAGCTGCAGTAGAAAATGGTGGCACTATGAGTAGTCCAACATTGCAAATGAAGCTTGATAATTTGAACAAGGCATAAGGAATCTGCCCATGAAGTCTTGGTGCAAAACACTATTCGCATGTGGATTGAGCATAGGAATGCTGTCTGCGTGTGCATCGAACGATGTTGAGGAAGAGCCCGTTTCTCCGCTTACAGAAATTGAAGCAAGCGTTTTTCCAGAAGTAACCTGGAGCGCTAATGTCGGTGCCGGTGTGGGTGATTATTATTCACGCCTACGTCCAGCGGCGCGTTATGATAAAATTTTTGTTGCTGACCGCTACGGTAAAGTCGTTGCTTTTGATGAAGCCACAGGCAAAAAAGTGTGGGATAACGATTTTAGCTCAATCTTTAGAGATAACATTCTCGCTAAAAACAAAGGCGCACGTTTAGCCGGTGGTGTTACCGCGGCACGAAACAAAGTCTTTGTCGGTGGCGAAAGTGGCCTTGTTGCGGCATTTGATGCTGAAACAGGTGAACCTGTATGGCACGTTATCGCAGGCGGTGAAGTGTTATCAGCCCCAACGGTTGGCGACGACTTAGTTGTGGTTAATACCGGTTCAGGTACGTTAGAAGCTTTCAATGTTGATGATGGCGAAAAACGTTGGGTTTATGAAAACCAACTGCCAACATTAACTTTACGCGGCACAGGCTCAGCAGCTTATGATGCGGGTGGTTTCTTTGTAGGTACTGCTGATGGTAAAATCGCAGTAGTGATTAAAACCAACGGTCAGGCTGCATGGGCACAAGCGATTTATACGCCAGCTGGCGGTAATGAGTTTTCTCGTATGGCTGACGTTGATATGAAACCCTTGCTAGTGGGTGAAAACCTCTACGCAGTGAGTTACAACGGTAACCTTGTCTCAATGGAGATGCGCACGGGTCGTGTTGTTTGGACGCGTAAGTATTCAAGCTTTCATGAGTTAGCTTATTCAGGTGCAAGCTTGTTTGTTGTTGATGACCATAGCCGTATTTACTCTGTTGATAGACGAAATGGTCTAGAGTTATGGAATAATGTTGAGCTAGCAAACCGTAATTTAACCGCGGCAGTGTCGTTTAAAGACTACGTCGTTGTGGGTGATTTTGAAGGTTACCTACATTTTTTAAACAAGTCTGATGGTAAAATAGTCGGGCGTGTTCAAGTAGATAGTTCCGGTTTATACAGTCAGCCACTTGTTGTTAAAGACAACTTGTATGTGCAGACTCGTGACGGACAAATAGTTCGAGTTACACTTCCGTAAGCCGAATTGTTAGACATGATAAGGCCCCTGGATGTGTATTCCGGGGGCTTTTTAGTTAATAGAAATGAGTAATAGAGGCAATTAAATGATTCCTGTTGTGGCCCTTGTTGGGCGACCGAATGTTGGTAAGTCGACCCTTTTTAACAGACTTACCCGTACCAGAGATGCCTTAGTGGCAGATTTTCCTGGGCTAACTCGGGATCGTAAGTACGGCCGAGCGCACTTGTCTGGCTATGAGTTCATTGTGGTTGATACTGGTGGTATCGATGGCACTGAAGAGGGGATTGAAACCCGTATGGCTGAACAGTCGTTAGCGGCTATTGAAGAAGCTGACGTAGTCCTGTTTATGACTGATGCTCGCGCAGGTTTAACCGCAGCCGATTTAGCGATCGCGCAGCACCTACGTAGCCGTGAAAAAACCACATTCGTAGTCGCCAACAAAGTTGACGGCGTCGATGCCGATTCAGCGTGTGCTGAATTTTGGTCGTTGGGTCTTGGTGAAGTTTACCAAATGGCCGCGGCGCAAGGTCGTGGTGTAACGAACATGATTGAGTACTCTTTAGCACCTTACGCGGAAGCGATGGGGATCACCAAGCAGGGTGAAGGCGAAGAGGACGAAGAAGAGCGTGAATACACGGAAGAAGAAGCCGAAGTTGAGCAGAAACGTCTACAAGACTTACCGATCAAACTTGCTATTATTGGTAAGCCTAACGTAGGTAAATCAACGCTAATCAACCGTATTTTAGGTGAAGAACGCGTTGTTGTGTATGACGAGCCAGGCACCACCCGCGACAGTATTTACATTCCAATGGAACGTGAAGGTCGTGAGTATGTGTTAATTGATACTGCAGGTGTTCGCCGCCGCAGTAAAGTACATGAAACGGTTGAGAAGTTCTCGGTTATTAAAACCTTGAAAGCCATTGAAGACTGTAACGTGGTACTGCTTATTATTGATGCCCGCGAAGGTATTGCTGAGCAAGACTTAGGTCTACTTGGTTTTACACTTAACGCTGGTCGAGCACTCGTTATTGCCGTCAACAAGTGGGACGGAGTCGATCAAGAGATAAAAGAACGTGTTAAGAGCGAACTCGACCGCCGTTTAGGCTTCATCGACTTTGCCCGTATTCACTTTATCTCTGCATTGCACGGTACAGGTGTTGGCCATTTATATGAGTCAGTTGAAGAAGCATACGACAGTGCAACTAACCGCGTAAGTACGGCAATGTTGACGCGTATTATGCAAATGGCGCAAGACGATCACCAGCCTCCATTGGTTAGAGGTCGCCGTGTGAAGCTTAAATACGCTCACGCTGGTGGTTACAACCCTCCTATTGTAGTTGTTCACGGTAACCAGGTTAAGAAGCTACCTGATTCATACAAGCGCTATATGATGAACTACTACCGTCGTTCACTTAAAGTGATGGGTACACCGATCCAGATCCGTTTCCAAGATGGTGAAAACCCGTTTGAGGGCATGCACACTAAGAAGCTGACAGTGGGTCAAGAACGTCGTCGTAAACGTATGACGTCTCATATCCGTGACAAGAAGAAAGAAGATTAATTCTTTGCTCTTTGCTTGATAGCAAGTTGATACTAAAAGGAACCCTAGGGTTCCTTTTTTGTTGCTTGGGGTTTGGTGGTCTGTGCCATAGGGCTATATTGGAGCTTTAAAGCATCAGGCTGCGCCTGACCAACGTCGTGGGATTCCATCCCACAGCCGGGCAAGGAGGACTGCTCGTCTGATGTGAATGGATTCACGAATGCCGCGGCGGCATGGATGCCGAAGAGTGGCCTTATCCTCCATGCATCCACCATGACGCCCCGACGAAGTTACATGCATTAAGTACTGAAGTGGTCAACTAATTTTGGCCTCGTGCTTATGGATAAATAGCTAACACTTCCGATGGGGCATCTGATGTGAATGAATTAACGTATGTGCAGACGCAACTGAGGCACGCTTTTCGCCATTCATGGCCGCTCTACGGTTTCATCCCTGAAACCGAAGGCCTCAGCCACATCTACACAGGGTTAGAAAACACAATCACTCGGCATTTGAGTTTGAAATAGAAAGTCTATAAAAGATATGGCTCTCCTGTCTTTTTGCTGGTCAACAAAGAGTTTCCAACGTATTTCGGCAACTTCGATGGGGAATGGGTGTATTCTGTGGCTCCATTTTGGTCTGCTAACAAATAGATATATGACTAAAGGCCGAGCTAGCTATTGGACAAAAGCTTGTCAGAGTTAAAACTCTTGAGTGATGAATTTCATTAGGGAAAATATGGCAAACGGATATGCGGTAACGCCCTTATAATAAGTGAACCTAGCGCTGGCGGGCGATTAGCACAGCAAATGGCATGACAGCCTTGAGTGAGTCTTGATTTATAAGCTTGTTAGCCATCTCTGACTATTTCAGATATATTAAGTAATGAAGAACCAAATAGCCCCAAATACCAACCAACTAATAGCCAGCATTCGTAATATCACTGTGTGAGTGGTGCTAAATTTAAAACTGAATGATATATGATTCAATAACAACATTATTGGTACTATTAGAATATCATAATTGCCATACCTGTACGGATTCGAAGAATCAAGACTTATACTTAACGTCCAAAAAAGGAATGACAATAGAATAGTGAGAAAGCCAAATTTATATATTTTATTTTCTGCAATCAGTCCTTTAGGTTTTTCCGTAAAAATAGCGATTAGTTTCTTCAACTCTTCATC
>NZ_PJBM01000198.1:0-9295 GCF_002836075.1 Shewanella sp. GutDb-MelDb
TTATTTTCCACATACCAAACATCTAACTCAAATTTTTGCTCCCAACTAATGGCGTTACGACCATTAACTTGCGCCCAACCGGTAATGCCTGGTTTAACATTGTGGCGTTTAGCCTGTTCGATATTGTATAACGGCAGATACTCTACTAATAGAGGACGAGGCCCTACCAGACTCATCTCCCCCTTTAGTACGCTAATTAAGCCCGGTAATTCATCTAAGCTTGTAGAACGTAGTTTTAAACCAAAAGGAGTCAAGCGATCGCTATCAGGTAAAGTATTACCTTTATTATCTGTCGCATCTCGCATACTTCTGAATTTAAGCATATTAAACACCTGTCCGTTTAACCCAGGTCGGGATTGTTTAAACAATACGGGACTGCCTAAGTTTTTACGTATTAAGGTTGCCGTAATAAGCATGACTGGAGATAGTAAGACTAATGCACATAATGCAGCGGTAAAATCGAATATTCTTTTCATTATTTGATACCCATTTACTTTATACCCATAGCAGTTAACATCGCATGATTTACTTTATGAACATCAAACTTCTCTTCTACTATTTCACGAGATGCCTTACCCATTTTAACGACCAATTCACGAGACTCAGTTAGCTTCACCATGTTTTCATATAAAGCATGACTATCTTGCACAGGTACTAAGTAACCATTCTCGCCATCAATTACAGTCTCACGACAACCAGGTGCATCTGTAGTAATAATCGGGCGACCCATTGCCATTGCTTCCAGCACAGAACGAGGGGTACCTTCTCGGTATGATGGTAAAACATAAACGGTACATTGTTCAATTGCAGGCTGAACATTGGATAAACGACCAATATATTCTATATACCCCCCATCAATCCATTCATCAAGTTCATGCTGTTTTATAGCATCAGGGTTAACATCAATGAAACCAACTAATCTACACGTTGAATTGGGATGTGATTGCTTTAATAATCTGGCAGCACCTGCATATTCTCTAATGCCTTTATCCCCTAACAGTCTTGCTATTAATAAAAAATCACATGAATTAGGTAGCGGTACTTCTGAAAATTCACTGACATCAATACCCGAACCATTGACCACAACAGGGTTACTGGTTTTAGGTACAAGCTTTAGCTGCTGAAACAAAGCTTTATCATCATTATTTTGAAAAAACACAAGTTTGTTGGTTTTCAAAGCTGCTTTATAAAGTAAATGAAGCAAATACTGAATAACTTTACGCTTACCCTTAGCTTCACCAGTAAAGGCATAGCCTAAACCTGTTATCAACGAGAAGGTATTTTTTACCCCTGCAAGCTTTGCAGCTAACGTTCCGTAAATGACAGGCTTAATAGTGTAAGCGATAGAATAGTCAGGATTAATTTCCCTCAATACTTTAAATAACTGTATAAAGTATTTAACATCACTAAACGGGTTCATGCCAGTACGCTGAAGTGATATTTGATGTACTACAATGCCTCTTCTTTGTAACTCTTGAAGTAGATCATCCTCCATATATGGAGCGATAACATGCACCTCGTAATTTTGTTGTTGGATTGCTGATATAAGTGCTCCGCGAAATGAGAGAACAGAATCAGGGAAGCTGGCAATTACTGCAATTTTGTGTTTAGAATTAGTTTTCATACTGGGTGTGTTGTCTGTTTTTATCCAGACCGCTCCATCAATATTAGTTGTGTGGTGATTATCAAACTCAAATTTGATTCCGTTGTAAGTCACGAAAATCGCATGAAGTTCAGGGCTAGATTACGACCCCCTTACCCTGTAAGGGCTGAGGATAGATAAGCATTATTCCTACCTGCCCGGTTTTGCTTCCGTTTGATACTTGCTTTGAATGATTGGTCTGCATTCAATGAATTTAAAGCTATATATCGTATCACTACAAAGTTTTCAACCGCTTCGCCTCTTCTAATCCGACACTAATCTTCACGCAATGCGACATCACGGAAACCGCATGAAGACACCTGTCATACAAAGGCTGTCATTAATTTGCTTAAGGAGTTTTGTCCATCGTGCACTTCATTCGCTTACGTTCGATACCTCCTTTAAAGCTCCTTTCCGATTTAAGGAGGTTTAAACACATCTGCCTGATCCTCGAAAATGCTTCAGCCCTATCACCTGAGCTTATTCGTGAAGCATCTTCACAAAATGCGGTGTCTAAAGAGCAGTGAATTGATTCTATACCCCAATGAGAACGACTAGATTTGAGCAATGTTTCGGCATTGATATCCTTCGAGCGGATATAAAATCTGATGTTTACGTCTTCAGCCTTTAAGACGCAGGGCTAGATTACGAAACCCCTTGCCCTGTAAGGACTGAGGATAGATAAGCATTATTCCTGCCTGCCCGTTTTGCTTCCGTTTTATACTTGCTTTGAATGATTTGTCGGCATTCAGTAAATTTAAAGCCATATGTCGAATTACTGCAAAGTTTTCTCCCGCTTCTCCTCTTCTTATCCGACACTCATCTTCACGCATTGCGACATCCAAGCGACAATGGAGTTGCACATCTATTGACCAATGCGCTCGGCTTGACTCCATAAGCTCTTTCGCCGTTAATTTAGCTGAGCTGATATAATAACGAACTGAGATAGTCTCTGCTGGTAAGTCAACGACTTGCCTGGTACTAGCTACCATCCCAACAGTTTGAATATCTTTCCATTCGAAAGCGATGTCACCAAGAACACCCATAGCATCATGACTCACTGCACTCCATCGTGTCTCTCTGCGACCATGACCTTGCTCTTGAACCGAATGCTTGTCACCTGTGTAGCTCTTTAGCGTCGAGAAGTGAAAATACGCTTTGCATTGACGAGCCTATCGCTCTTGCTTTCCTTTGACTGCTAACAAGTAGTCTGCGTCTTTATCTCGTATACATTCTGCTATTTTAGCCTGACACCCCACGGCATTAGTCGCGACAAAATACCCTTTATATTCAACGCCTTAAGCGCCTACTGGGTCGCTGTAATTTCATTCGACTTAAGTTCAGTTTTAACCTGTCCGAGAACTACTTGGTTTGCCGCACTAAAAGACTAACCATATGAATCACGGCTTTGCGCTTATCTTTACAGTAAGTTCCTCTCAGTGCGGTGGCTTTACCATCAATGGCGATAACATCACCATTCGTTATTTCATGGCAATTTTGCATCCATTTAGAGAACATTTTTTGAAGCTGTTTTGCTGATATCATTCCCATAATACGGGCTATCGTATCGTGAGTTGGAATACCTTTTTCAAAATTACCATCGTCTTATAACAACTCAATATGGTCGTAGCCAAAATCTTCGATCTCGTCCCAACTCTCACAGCCACCGATGACTGCTGCTATTGTTAAAAATATTATATCCGTGAGCGTATATTCAGTTTTCCAGGTTTGTCGAGGGTCATGTAATATCGAAATATGTTCCAAAAGCGTTAATCCATTCATCAGCTAAAATCATGTTGAAAGGAAAGTATATGATCACACATACATGTGATCTACAAGTCGATCCTTTTTTATTGTGATTATTGGAAAAATATGTTGATATTATGTCCGAATCTAAAAAATTAATTTGGCTGACAGTCCAGTGATACCAAGGGGTTTCGTAATCTACCCCTGGTAACGTCCGCTATCCAGCGGAAACGCATGAAGAATTTACATGTGTTTTCCCTGCGTATATCTTCATTAATAAGAAAGATTTTTCATGAACTCTTGAAGCTGGTCTTTATAGCAATTAATGTCAAAATGTTCTTTTGCGCTAGTAGCAGCGTTTTTACTCATAGCATTTAGCACATCAGAATCAAAATCAACTAGGCGACTAAATGCTTGCTTAATACTACTGTATGATTCGTCATGGCAAACTAAACCATTTACGTTATCTGTGATATATCGTGAAATGTCACTCGTGTAATTACATATGACTGGCGTTCCCACGGCAAGGCTTTCTACTAATTTTGTAGGAAATCCTGCGTTAGTAAACTTCCTATTAGGCCGTAGCAATATGCTGAAATCAACATCCTTAATAAGTTGAAGTGCTACTGGCTGTAATACGATACCATAGCACTTACAGCATAATGGAATTTTATCTAGATTCCTTGAGCTTAAAGCTGGAAAATTTAACAATTGAGCTTCGGTAATACCTGCAATATGTAATTTGAAATTATCACCATTAATATCTATATCTAATAAAACATCTAATACGTTATCTAATAGATCTTTATGCCCCGGTGTTCCCGTATAGCCTAGATTTTTAATTGGCGAACAACTGATAGACTCTCGAGGTAGAATAACTTCTGTATCTAAACTAGGAGGTATACGCACAGTATTACATCCGTTAGATGAATAGTAGTTTTCTAAATATGAACTGATAGCAATGATATTTTTCGTTTTAATACTCAAATAATGCATAGCTAACTCTATATTCCAATGGTAAGGAGACAACAAACCTTTTATTTTATTGGAGGCTTCATACCATTCAACCGCATCAAAAATTAGCGGGATATTATGTTTTTTACACCATGGAATCAACCTTATGAGGTAGGGCGAATACCCACTATATAAAACAACGGCACTAGGTTTATTTTCTAATGAATCCAACCAATTAACTGTCTTCCTACCCATGGCAAAATATAATAAGTGCTTTAACAACGTCGGATATTGTTCTGCCGTCCGTTCATTAAGCGAATGAACATCAATTCCTTCGAACTCGATGACCCCTTCACCTTTTTGACCTGAGCCAATCACTACATCATAACCGATTGCCTGGAAGGTTTTCGATACCCCCAAAATTCTTCTCGCTGCGGCACCACCTTGAGGAAATGAAAACGGGCCAACATATGCAATTAACTTATTCATTTAATATTTTTTCCATACAACACGATTTACATAATCGGTATATGAATGAATGATTCTAACCATCTTATCCGATACATTTGGCATGCTATAGTCATATACCTGACGAAGAAGCCTCTCTTCACCACTAGGTTGAAGCTCTAAGATTTGTAACGCTTGCATTACCCGTTCTACTTCGAGACCTACCATCATGACTGATGCTTCTTCCATTCCTTCTGGCCGTTCATGAGCCTCGCGCATATTTAATGCAGGGAAGTTCATAATAGAAGACTCTTCGTTAATAGTTCCACTGTCTGATAACACTGCCTTTGCATTTTTTTGCAGGTGATTATAATCATGGAACCCGAGCGGTTTAAGTAATTGAATATTCTTATGAAAATCGATACCTTGAGCCTCAATACGATTACGAGTACGAGGGTGAGTCGAAATAATCACAGGTAAACCATAATGTGCAGCAACCGTGTTTAAGGTGTTAGCTAGTTTCGCTAACTGCTTAGGTGAGTCAACATTTTCTTCACGATGAGCGCTTACGACAAAAAACTGTCTTTTCTCTAACTTCAATCGCGTTAATACATCCGAACCGTCAATTTGAGGCATATAGTGATTCAACACCTCAAACATTGGACTGCCAGTCTTAATGACACGGTCAGCGGGCAGACCTTCGGCTAGAAGGTAATCTCGAGCAATTGAGCTGTAAGTTAAGTTAATGTCTGCAGTATGATCAACTATACGTCGATTCGTTTCTTCTGGTACACGTTGGTCAAAACAACGATTGCCAGCTTCCATATGGAAGATTGGAACTTTGCGACGTTTCGCTGGGATGGCAGAAAGACAAGAGTTGGTATCTCCAAGAACCAGCATCGAATCCGGTTTGATGTCCTCTAACGCTTGATCTACTTTAATGATTACTTGACCAATTGTTTCTGCCGCATTTTTACCAGCTGCGTTCAAGAAGTAGTCCGGCTTACGAACCCCTAAATCATTAAAAAACACTTCATTTAATTCGAAATCATAATTCTGACCGGTATGAACCAAAATATGCTCACAGTGTTCGTCTAATTTGGCTAAAACTCTAGACAAACGGATGATTTCTGGCCGGGTACCAACCACTGACATCACTTTTAGTTTTTTCATGTTATTATCTCTTTCTTAAAGTGGGTTCGCGATTGTATCAGGCGCTTGTCTATCAAATATTTCATTAGCCCAAAGCATAACGACTAACTCATTATCTCCAATATTGGTCACATCATGCGTCCATCCTGGAGCTGTTTCTACGATACGGGACTCTTTACCGTCAACAGTAAGTTCGTAAGATTCACCCGTGATAATATGTCTAAACTTATACAAGGCCTTCCCATTAATAACTAAAAATTTTTCTGTTTTCGTATGATGATAATGTCCACCACGAGTAATACCTGGGTAAGCAGTGAAAAAAGAGAACTGACCAGTATCTTTAGTTTTAAGCATCTCCACGAAGGTACCACGTTCATCACTGTGGCGAGTAACTGAATATGCAAACTGCTCCGGAGCAAGATAACTAATATAAGTAGAATAAAGAGCTCGCACAAAACCTTCGCCCACTTTTGCTGAAATCATACTGTCACGGCTTTCTTTAAACTCGGTGAGTAACGTAACGACTTCGCCGACTGTTGTTTGGTAAACAGGCTCAACATAACTGTATTGCTCAGTGCTTTGAGAAGTGTCAGTTAACAAACCCACAAACGACTGACAAACATCATCAATATAAACAAGGCTAAGCGCCGCATCTGCATTATTAATCGTGATAGGCAAATTATTAAGCGTGTTATAACAGAAGGTAGCAACCGCTGAGTTATAATTAGGACGGCACCACTTTCCAAACACGTTAGGTAAACGGTAAATATAAGTCGCTGCACCTGTTTGTTCTTGATATTCAGCAACAGCAAGCTCTGCACCCGCTTTACTCGCACCGTAAGGATTATCTAATTCGGCTTGAATCGACGAGGTTAATACAATCGGAGTATTACGCTTAGTTTCAACTAATGTATTGATAATTTGCTGAGTTAGGTCAGTATTACCTTTTTTAAATTCATCATCATTCTTAGGGCGGTTAATACCCGCAAGGTGATAGATAAAATCAGCAGACTTTACTTTTTCTACAATGCTAGCTTCATCATCATCAAGAGTGATTTTTTCAATATTTTCAAAACCAGCTTCGTTTAAAAATATACATAAGTTTTGACCAATAAAACCGGCTGCGCCTGTCACTAAAATATTCATTTACACACCTTCAGGAACGAATAGGTTACCAGCTTCGATTTCACGCATGAAATCCAATTTACGCAATAACTCTTTCATACCCTCAACGTCTAAACGCTCGGTATTATGTGAGTTGTAGTCTTCAATAGCAGAAAGGTTTTTTTCGCCTTCTTCAGTGAATTGTGCGTAATTTAAATCACGGTTATCCGCAGGAATACGGTAGTAATCACCTTGGTCTTGCGCAACAAACATCTCTTCACGGCTACATAATGCTTCAAATAGCTTCTCGCCATGGCGCGTACCAATCACATTTACCTTATGCTTAGGTTTACCAATCATCTCAAGAATAGCTTGTGTCATCACTTTAATCGTTGCAGCAGGGGCTTTCTGAACAAAAATATCACCATTCGTACCGTGTTCAAAAGCATGAAGTACTAAATCAACCGCGTCATCTAGCGTCATCATAAAACGAGTCATTGAAGGGTCAGTCAAAGTAATTGGTGTATTTTCAATTATTTGACGAATAAATAATGGGATAACAGAGCCACGAGAAGCCATTACATTACCGTAACGAGTACTTGAAATAACCGTATTAGTACCTTCCAAATTGCGGCTCTTAGCAACAATCACTTTTTCCATCATCGCTTTAGAGATACCCATCGCATTGATTGGATAAACCGCTTTATCAGTACTTAAACAAACAACACGACTCACACCATGGAATATTGCAGACTCTAAAACATTTTCCGTACCTAACACATTGGTTTTTACAGCTTCTAATGGGTAAAATTCACAAGACGGCACTTGCTTTAATGCAGCAGCATGGAAAACGTAATCAACACCACGCATCGCTGCTGAAATGCTTTGAGGATCACGTACATCACCGATGTAAAACTTCAACTTTTCGTTATTAAATGCTTTGCGCATATCATCTTGCTTTTTCTCATCACGAGAAAAAATGCGAATCTCTTTGATATCACTATCTAAAAAGCGACGAAGAACTGCGTTACCAAATGAACCAGTTCCGCCAGTAATTAGTAAAATTTTATTATTAAACATATTGGTACTTACTTCCTTAGCTTAAATAGAGCGAATTAGCCCTATCGCTTTAAACATAAAACAAATTACAACGAATATTAGCGCAATTACGCTTGAAGTTACTACAGGATCAATCGTGAGATCCATCATTATAAAAATACAAATGAATTTTATAATGCAAGCAAAAAACAATGTTATTGCTTGATATTTGATCACGTCAAAACTATTTAGTATTGCGGAACAAGCGTACATAATACACATAAAAATTGAAAAAACAGCAAAGCTAAACACCAACTCATTATCAGCTACATAGTGCCCCTCACCTAACCACAAATCAATTACAGTCTGATAATTGTAACCTAATATAAGCACAACGATAGAAATAGGAATTAGCAACAAACTTAGTATAAAAAATAGCTTCTTAACATTGGCATTATCAGATGAAACATATGACTCTCTAATCGCAGACCAAAATGGCATTGATACTGCAGCAAAACCAACAAAAATTATTGAAAAAATTCGGTAATAGTATTGATAATGCACAATATCATCGACCGCACCGATTATATAATAAAAAACTTCATTACTATTGAACAAAAATATAATTGAAATTTGGGCAAGAAAAAAACCTAAACTCTTTTTTCCATACTCAACTGACGCTTTAGCTAACGGTGATAGTGGACCAATATTTGACCACCTCAAGTTAAGCTTCTTACAATGTATAAAAATAAGGAATAAGTATGTAAATAGTGTAGCAATACAAAGGAAAAGAACTAACTCAAAAAATATATCCTCAAACATAGGGCTTTCTATAAGAAATAAGTATGCAAGAATATACAATTGAGGAGTGATTAATATAAAACCACTCAACGCATTTTTTTGCTGTGATTGTAATAAAGGATTGAGCACTCTTAAGGGAGAGAATAACAAGACAAAAACGATAGCTATCACGATCGATAGTGTACTAACTAATTTGTCACTTGAGCTTATAGAATAGTCTGTAAAGCTTCGAGATATAATAATTCCGATAAAGGCTATCAAAAGCAGAGTAACAGAAACAAAGCAATTTGTTACTACACCTTTAATTATCAAGCTTTTTTGTTCCTCGGGCTTACCCAACGTTGCAATTAAGTCATTCTTCAACCTGCTGCCAACACCGAAATCGACAGTAAAAAGAATCATTAGCACACT